>JAQTMA010000081.1 GCA_028714615.1 Anaerolineaceae bacterium
ACAACAAGTACTGCAAAGCCTCCCAGGGCAGCCAGTTTATTTCCAGCCAATAGTGGATTAGCAACCTGAACAGGCTCGCTCGAGTCAAATTCTGCAATTTGTGGGCTGGTGGTCCGGTTGATTTGAGATAACGCATCCAGGTAAGTCATTCCATTTTGGGTGCTCGGCTCGATGTGTGAGTTCTCACTGAACTCATTCCAGCTAATCAAGCCAATCGCATCCGGGTTCGAAACCGTGGCCGCATTAATTTCGCGTTTTAAGGTATCCCCATTTTTACGATCGACGGTGGTTGTCCCACCGATCAGGCGGGCATCGAATCCAGCGGCGGCAGGTGCGATCCACAATCCGTGATCGTGGTGGATTGCATCACTCAACTCAATCAGTTTCTGATCGTACCCGGGGAAAGTATCCGGGTTGACCGAGGACCAATAATAGGCATCGCCATCCACCAGGCTTGCCACCCGGTTATATCCCTTGAGACTCTTTTCAGAAGCCAGGATGAGCAATTTATCTCGCCGAGCCTGGGTCACCATGGCAATGTCTGCGGTGCTGAATTGCCAGGTGCCAGACCAAATGACCAGCGGTTTCCCAAAAACTCGAAATGCCGGATCGGAGGCAAAATCGGCAATAAAGGTATCCAGGTCACCGGCAATCCGGTCGGCGGGTAGTGGATTTCGCGAAAAGTCCAATCCCTGGTAGATAATTGCCAGGTGGAATTTTTCTTCATCCGCAATTTGGACCAGTTGTTTGAGCCGCCGATTGAGGGTGTCGGTGCTCTTCCACGAGACGATGAAACCAGTAATTCCAGCCTGTTTGGCCCACTCGATGTGCTGGCGCATAACGGCTGGGTCATCGCTGGAATATTTCCCCAGGATGGGATAATCGACCTTTGCCCGATCCCAGGACGATGGGTCAAACCAGATGTAATAATAAGCAAACATCGGGATCGGACTGGCCTCAACGTTTACTACAGGCGGAGGGATTCCTCCCAACGATTGGGCGATTGCCTGGCTGGTGGGCAGGCTGACAGTGAATAGCACGGCCGGCAACATGAACCAGGCCAGCATCCTGAAGGCCTTCGAAATAATAGCCAGGATATCCACCATCGACTTCAGCTCAACGATCCTGAAGACCGGTCAATTTCGGAGATTGGCGAGAATACGCCAGAGCGCTGGATGGTTTCCGCAGCCTCAATCGCCTGGCTCGCCCAACGGCGACCATCCCTAAAGCCAGCAAGGTTCCGGTGGTCACTGCCAGGAAGATATCTACACGAGTCAATACGGACAGGTCCATAATTTGATTCTGTGAAAGGGCTACAGGAGTGATGGGGGTAAAGCCCGCGACTCCCTGGACCTGAACCAGGTAGATACCGCGAGCCAATGAATTGACGTTGATCTGGTGATCCTTACCAAACTTGAATGTCTGGCGAGTACCATCCGGGTATTGCAGCAAGATGCTCTTTCCAACCGGGAAACCAAGGAAAGCATCTTTTGCCGAAATTTGGGCTGAGAATAGCAGTAATTGGATCGTCCAGACATCTCCAGGATGAGCATAGAAACGCTGCTGCGCCTGGCTGACGACGTTCGATCCATCCACCTGGACATTCATCACCGAATACTGAATCTGAACCACTTCCAATCCACCCACTCTCCGAGTGACGAGCGAAGCAGGCATCCAGCGCGGCTGACCATCATTGAAGGTATAGTTGGTTCCCTGGCTGCTGCGCATGGTGATCGAAGTGATGCGAGACAAATCCACGGAGCGGTTCTGCAGGTCGACAAACGTCTGACCGACCTTAGCGCTGACCGCTAAACCAACCTGTACCGGTTTATCCGAGGGGATATTGACGTCCCGGTAAGGCGTAAAAACTTCATCGACCCAGCGATTGAACTCTATGCGCTGATTTGAGCTCGAATCATTCAAAGGCAGCACCTGGAGGGTATACGTCCCTACCCGGTTAACCGAAATATGGGCCAGCCCATCCGACCCTGAAGTAAATACTTGGTCTCCCAATTTGAAGTTGACCCCGGGCAGCGCCGGAATACATTGAACTTCCAGGACGTACGGCGAGATAACCAATTTCGTCGTATTTGACGAAGGCCCATACTGACGCGTTCCCTGGTAGATAGCCTTCAAGGTATAAGTTCCGGCAGTATAGTCGGTGTTAACGGTGATTACTGCCTGGCCTTGGGTGTTCGTTCGCGCCTGGCCTTCAAAAAGTCCGCCAACCAGCAGATTGATCGACTGGTCCGCGATCGGAGTACCGTTATCAGTAGTCAATACTGCTGTCACGGGGAACGTTTTCCCCAAGGCTTGCGGAGGGACTGGTTGCAGTTTAAGCAGAGTGGCCGGTGGTGGAAGAACCCCTATTCTCTGCTTGACAGGCACAGCCGCTTCGACGACATGGCTTGTATCCATAACCAGGCCACCTACCAAAAGTAGCGAGGCGATGAGAACGAACAATAGGCGTTTCAAAGGATGTGGTCCTCCTTAAGAAGGTATCCGAGCGATCCGTTTTCGACGGTTCATGAAGAAGGAACGGATGATCGCAAAAGCAATGAAGAAGGCAGCAACAGAAAGAGCAACCCCATAGAATCCGTAGATGATCTGTACGGGTACGATTTTAGCTGGTGTGGTTGCGCTCCGGGACGATGAAATAAAGACAGGCCGGCGGGGATGCTGGATGAAATCAAAAGCTCCCAGGAAATTGTTCGCACCCTTATCCCGCTGGGAAAGTGGTTCGAGTCCCCAATTATCTTCGATGAATTTCAGGATCGAAGTAAAATCCAACTGGGTATTATCGATAAAGCCTTTCTTCGCATAAGCGCTCACCAGTATGCCTGGGACGCGCAGCCCATATCCATTTTGGTCAACCTGAGGCGGGACCACGTGGTCATACCACCCGCCCCAATCGTCGTAGAGCAACATAAAGGCTGAGCTATCCCAATACTCAGAGCGCATCAGCTCTTGAATCAAAGTTTTGATGAAGCGCTGTCCCGAAGTCAGACTACCCGGTGGATGCTCGGATGCTCCAGAAGGTGCGATATATGCCACCTCAGGAAGGGTTCCATTTTTAAGATCAACGAAATACTGGTTCAAATCCACAATGTGCTGACTGAGGTTCGGATCGTCCAGGAAGCGGTCGAAGTTGAGCAACGGCACCCAGACTACCTGAGAAGCCCGATTACCACCGGGGCCCAGATTACGGTATGTGATGGTCGGGTCGTAATTTTGCACGTAAAACTTCCAGCTAACTCCCTTCGCCTGCAAGCGGTCAAAAATGGTTGGTACCTTATCATAGGCGCCATTAGAGAGTCGAACATTGTCTGATGCAGGCGGGGCGGCGGCAACCCAATACATGTGGTTGGCAAAACTGCCATCCCTGGCTGAGCTAAACAGCCGGTCAAATAAGACGTAGTTATCAGCCAGATTCCAATAATAGGGGATATCCTGGTCGTTATAATACCCCATGGCTAGCTTGCCATTCTGTTTGCGCGAGTTGAGGGCAGATACAAAACCGTCCATACGACCATCGTCAAACTGCAGCGCAAACGTCGCTGCACTGTGGCTCAGGTCGATGACCGGGTAGTTACCGATGTGGAATGGCTCAACGAATCCAGCCGAGGGATCATTTGCATCGACTGGCATACGCGTATTGGCAGGGATACCATCGGCTGCAGGATAGGTTCCGAAATAATTATCAAATGTATGGTTTTCCTGCATGACCACAATCAAATGCTTGATCGGAGTTGTCGTTGCCGATCCGGCAGCCTGAGCTGCCTGAGCCTTAACTGGAATGACCATCCCCAATTGCGTGAACAGCATGCTGGTTGCAATCATGCGGATCGCAAAACGCCAACCCACTTTGGGAGTTCGAAATAAACGGTGAAGTTTTGTCATGGGCGGACCTCATAGATGACGATGACCGGTTTGGCGATCGACGTCCCATCCGCACTCTTCACGTTCACCGATTCGATGTGAACAACCCGGCCATTATATTTTTTCACGTATCCCATCAGTTTCTCAGAGAAAAACTCTGTGCGCTCGGCTGAAAACGAATCCCAGACAACGTACTGGATCTCTGCCCGGCGCAAAAGCAGATCGGGGTTATTGACCGGAGTATATGATGGATTACGGAAGAGAGGATTTGGACTGACCGACAAACCGAAGGCTTTGCGGCGCCCATAGAATTGCACCAGGTTGGCCATCGATGGACCGATAGCGAGTAATACAGCGCCGCTGGGTACATTCTTTTGGATCCAGGCGCCAGACTCCCGTCCGCCGGGCACACCACCGGTACCCGCCAAAAACGAAGAAGAATTGGTAGGTTGGACGCTCGCCCAACTGCTGAAGAATAGCGAGAAAGCTACAGTTGCTCCTACCAATGAGCTGATCCAATTTAGGGGAATACCCCTGGGAAGTCTTGCCACAGCGCTGGGCACCCACTTCACCAGGAAACGGGCCGCTAGAGAGGCGACAGCCGGGGTAATAGGCAACAGATATTGAAAACCCTTGGTTGGCCAGAGCTGAAAAAACGTAATGGGGACCAGTATCCAGGATAAGAGCAGTGTTTCGGACCAAGTATTTTGTTTACGCAAGAGCAGCAGACCGAGAATCGCCGCTAAGACAACCAGGATGCCGATTGCCGGCGTGACCGTCAAAGGATAGAAATTCCACTCATGGTTAGCCTTGCGGAACAACTGCCAGATCAGATATTGTTTCCCGGTACCGCTGCCCCCAGCAAGCATCATCGAGATAGGAAAAGGGGCAACGACCAACACCATGACCAACATAGCGACGATCAAATCGATGATGCGTACGCGAATATGGTGGGCCAGGGCAAGGAATGTATAAATTCCCCCTACCAGGATGATGCCCGTCTCCTTCGATAGGACGGTCATCCCCATAGCCGCTCCGGCAGCATACAGCCATGGACCCTTTCCTCCGGATGCGCCATAACGGGTCATCAGATACAAAGTCAGCGTGGCAAAAAACGTCATCGGACCGTCGAGGAGCACCTGACGGCTGACGATGACATGGTAAGGCATCAACGCCATCAACAGGCCAGTCAATGCGCCTACCAGGTTGCCATACAATTGCTTCGCAATGAGGTAAGAGAGGTACACCGTCCCCATACCCACTCCAGCCGCGATCAAACGCCCCCAAAGATCGTTAAAACCTACGCGGAAGAGCAGGGAGAGAACAAACTGAAATAGCAAAGGGTGAGCACGGAACACCGGGAAAAGGTCTTTCAGCACCGGCGTTCCGGCAATAGCGGCAGCCTGGCCAGCATAAACTGCCTCATCCGTGTTGTACCCCAGGAGATTGATCTGCCACACGCGAAGTAGAATACCTACAACGAGCGCCAGCGCCAAAATAATGCGGGAAACCGTAACGCTATCCCAGGAGTATAGGCGTGTTCCCGCTTGAATGGCGGGAACACGCCGCGAAACCTCGCGTTCCATTTGCGACATGAGCTACCCGTTAAACTCGGACGACATCCGGGCGCAAGACGCGGTTTGCCCGTTCAGGCCGCAGAGAGAAGAAGATGGCAACTTCTTCTCCCACGAAAGCCGGGATGCGCAGCCACCACTCCAGTGTATTACTACGAATCAGTGTGGCGGGGGTGTTTTGCATTGCCTGCTTGATGATGGCGTGCTCTACCTGCCGCAGATCTGTCCCATTGTGCATGTATAAGAACTCTTTAATGGATTGATAGGGCGGGAAACCGAAAGCGTCCTCGCAATTGCTAAATAAGATATCCATCGCATCATCCGCAGGCAGAGGGATATCCTGCTCGGAACCTCGTTCGATCACGAACAAGCCGGCGAGTTGGGCTTGCTGGGTCAATTTCACCTTGGGAACCAGCCGATTCACCGTGTATTTTGGCGGCGGTACCACAAATTGGACAAAAGCATTGATGGTTGCCAGGGGCAGAGCGCTCAGCTTATTCAGAGAGAAGGCAAACTTTCGTCCTGACCGGGAATGTATCCGGCTCTGAAAGAGTAGCGCAAAACGCTCCGGCCTGGTAAGCAAGGTTGAGTTGATCGCCTGGACCGTGTGGTGACTGATCGTCAAAGGCTTGGGATACGTCATTACGGCGCCATCCGGAGAAACCAGGGTCAGGTCATCTGAGATAAAGGCGGCCGTATCGGTATCACGACGTTGATGGTTGAGAATCTTCAACAAAGTAGTTGTCTTGCCAGTGTCGGTGCGTGCGGTAATCATATAAGCCTGTCCACCGAAGGCGATGGTGGCCCCGTGAACCAAAGCATACCCTTTTCGTACAAAGGTCCAGCGCAAGATCGGTTCTACAAGATTGGTATAGAGTACGTGGGGGGAGAAGCGTAACAGCGGCGAAGCAACCACTTCGATGCGGTCGGCAATTTCAATATCGGCCTGGAAACCGAGGATACCCATTGCTTCCGTGTAGAATAAATGGCGAGCGTCCGGGTTACGCGGGTTTCGAGATGGCTTGCCAAGGCGGACGTTGATCGTGGGCTGGCTAATGTCATCCACCGTGCGGAAAGGTTCTAGCTCGGGAAGAATTGCTTCCGAGACGACCGTGATAATACCGTGAATGCTATAACGAAATTTCTCAACCATTGGAATACTCCTTGTTCGTTGATCAAAATATCTGGTTAGGTGAGAGGCCGGATGGTGTCTTTAACGACCTTCGGCTTTCCCCAAATCCAGTTATCTGCGAGAAGATAGCGGGCGACGGTTAAGGCTGCCAGAGAGACCAGGTTAGAGAGTAAGTAGTGGAGCCCCAACCAGGTGGTCAATCCAAACATAATCGGTCCCCGGAACAACAACGCCAGGTTATTCATCACAAAAAATAGGGCATATCGCCTCAAACGACCGCCTTCCTGTTGAGCACTCTCGAATACCCAGTATTCTGTCAGAACAAAGTTCCAGGTCGTCGATCCAACTGTGGCAAAGACGGCCGAAACCAAATAATGAATTTTGAGTAAATCTGTGAAAAGAGCCAGGATTGCTGTATTGACCAGGATGCCGGTTAACCCGACCATGGCAAATTTCACAAAATGAAGGAAGTTATCGCCTAAGCGTAATCTGGCCAACAACTTCAGGTATTTGTAAGCTTCTTTGGAAGATGCCTTGCTTTTTCCGGCAAACCTTTCACCGAAATGGAAAGGCAATTCGGCTTTACGCAACTGCGGGTTGCGCACCAGGATTTCCAAGAGGATCTTGAATCCCTGGGGGTGCAGGATATCCAGGTTGATGGCAGCCATACGGACCAAAAAAAAGCCAGTCAACGGGTCACTTACCCCCTTGAGCTCGCCCGGGAAGAGCACCCTTGCAATCAAATCCAGCCCACGCGAAATCAGGTTGCGGACCAGACCCAAACTGCGAGCGTCACTTTCTGCCACCCGGCGACTGGCGACCACCAGATCGAAAGGACCGTCACCGGCTTTGGCAAACAATTGAGGAATCAATTCTGGTGGATGCTGCAGATCTCCATCCATAACGATAACCAACGGAGCATAGGCCAGGCACATCCCGGCCACAACGGCCCCACCCAAGCCCCCGGTTCTTTCCTCAACAATACGGTGAAGTAAACGGACTTCGATGGAAGGATATTCCCCGGCGAGGCGTTTGATGGTTGCCGGGGTATCATCCGTACTATCATCTACAAACAATACTTCAGTGGGTATACCATCCACGGCTTTCTCGATGCGAGACAGCAGCATGGCGATGTTCCCCGATTCATTCCGGGTCGGAACAAGGATCGTCAATGAAGGTTGATGTTGCTTTCCGAACAGTTCACTGCTTTCGAGACTCTCAAGCGATCTACCCGTACGACTGGTCTCTGTTAACATGATGTTTATACTCCCTAACCGATAGCGGTACGCCGAACCTGCGAACGGATGAACTTGGAACTTACCATTATTTTCGATGGATGATGGTTGTGATTATTGATCATTCGATTGATCCCCCCGCAAGATCTGAGCACCGCAATTGCCAACAACTATGGTTGAGATGCCAGGTCTGACGCCTATTACAATGTATCGCCTGATAGGGTTGTTCCTCGCGCTAACCGTAATACAACAAACAGAGTAGACATCATTAACGTTTTACCCCCTGGTCAGGTAACATTGACGGATGAAATTGGCTGTTTATTTTCAATTTGTAAGGATACTTGTTTATACGTCCTTAATTATTTGTTAACGTGATCATATTATAGTAATTTGGATAGTAAATGTCAAGTTAAGGATTATCGATTACTTGGTTATCTCTTCAACCGTTTTATCCCCCAAAGATATGATTTTTCGATCACCCTTCAATCTCGCAATCCAGGCAGAAGCGTGATTGTTTCACCGGTGTTGGCACGGCTTGACTTCTGTATGTGTCGCTTTATAATCCAGGTGAATGATTAAGGAATATTTGTTTGCCGGGTGCTGCTTCCCGACTAAGGAGTCAATGATGGTCGCGCAACCGTTAACCGATACAGCTCAAACATTCCTGGGTTATGTAGATGCCTGGCGACAACAATTACCCCGCCTTTCGATAGACCGCGCACAACCAGACGTGCGCCGCGGGGCTATCCTTTCAGTCGACGTCATCAATGGTTTTTGTAATGAAGGACCGTTAGCCAGCCCACGGGTAGCGAACATCGTCAGACTGATTGCCCGGCTGATGAAATCCGCCTGGCGAAGGGGCACTCGCCAGATTGTGCTCATCCAGGATACACACGAGCCCCACGCAGTTGAGTTCAACGATTGGACACCGCATTGCATCCGTGGATCGAGTGAATCTCAAACTGTCCCTGAAATAAGAGCGCTGCCTTTCTACCAAGAGCTGACGATTGTCTCGAAAAATTCCATCAGTTCGACACTGAATACAGAATTATCACACTGGATGGATCAATACGCGGAGCTCGAAGATTATATCGTGGTGGGCGACTGCACGGACCTATGCACTTACCAGTTGGCAATGTTCTTGAGACTAGACGCCAACGCGCGCCAAAAACAACGGCGGGTGATCGTCCCGGCTGATTGCGTCGATACGTATGATCTTTCAGTTGAAACCGCAGAACAAACCGGTCTGCTTGCCCACCCTGGGGAGCTATTCCACGCGATTTTCCTCTACCACATGGCGGTAAATGGGATAGAGGTGGTCGCCTCGATTGAAGATTAAGTCGGGATTAAATATCGGTGGCTTCCTGGTCGGCTTCTGGAGACCGTTTCAGGCGCTTCGAGCGCTTTGCCAGATACATGGCTTTATCGGCCAGGCGCAAGGTTTTCCGTAAGGATTCGCCATTTCGAGCTGTTGCTGCTCCAAGCGACAGGGAGAGGGCGAGTTCTAATTCGCCCACGTGCAGGGTTCCCAGCATATTCTCAACGCGTTGGCAGGCGTGGTCGGCCACATGGGTATCCGAATACGGTAATACCACCCCAAACTCATCACCCCCAATCCGGGCTACCATATCTTCAGACCGGCAGGCTTGTTTCAGAACTTCCGCTGCCCGGCGCAGTAATGCATCCCCTGCCAGGTGACCGTACCGGTCATTGGTCGTCTTTAACCCGTCCACATCCGCGATGATCATGCTGATCGGGTATTGGCGGCTGCCTTCCAGCCGGTTCAACTCTTCCTCATAGTAGACCCGGTTGTAAAGCCCGGTGAGGATATCATGGGTGCTCAAATAACGCAGGCGCTCCTCAGCCCGGCGCTGTTCTGTGACATCGTGGAAACTCCAAACGCGACCCACACGTTTCTCCTCGATGCGTTGAGGGCGCGAATACCGTTCGAAAACCCTTCCGTCCTTCAACTCAAGCACATCGAAGCTTTCAGCCTCCGGTTGGACGGCCAATTTGTTCATCAACCGGTAGAAAGCCGCCGGATTGGCCAATTGATCCAAGATGAAAGCCATCATTTGATGATCATCTTCCGTTCGTAGGGTGTCCTCCGGGAGCCGCCACATCTCAGAAAACTTGCGGTTAAACAGGGTTGATTTTCCCTGTCCATTGACCACCAGGATGCCATCTGCAGTTGCTTCAAACGTAGCCAAAAGCAGCGCATGGGATTTCTCAAGATCCTGTTCAGCTCGTCTCCGTTCGGAAATTTCATGCAGAACGAGAATGCGGCCGGTCATATGGTGATGCCAATCATACAGCGGGGAGACGCGCAGGTCAAAGTAGCGCGGATCGTCGCCTTCCTCGAGTGTGATCTCCGTCCGGACCATAGCCGGGTTCTGGAAATGTTCCCAAAGCTCTGGGTACCGCGCAAGAATGGTTACTACCTTCTGGCCGATCGCTTCGTGAGCTACCAATCCGAGGAATCGCGCGCCAGCATAATTCACATCTACCAACCGGTCCTGGCTATCTACGACCAGAACACCATCCCCCATAACGTCGATCACGGCTGCCCGGGCTACGGGCACCAGGTCAAACAACCAATAGCGAAATACGCCCAGAACCAGAAGTACACCCGATACTGCGAACAAAACCGGGGTTAAATCTACATCGGGAAGCGGGTTAATACCAGAGATATATAACAGGTTACCAATCCACGGAAGCAAGATACCCACCAGAAGCGGAAGTACCTGCCGTGAATACCAACGCGAAGTGTGCGTGAGTGATCGGATCAGCAGGAAACTGCCGAGCAGCAGCAAGGCATACGCATAGGTTGTAAAGACCCAGAACCAGGGGCCGTATGTTTTTACCAGATTAACAAATGCTCCACCACTCTCTAGATGGACCTGATTCCAGAGCAGGTGATGGTAAGGATTTGTCCAGTAAAAAAGGATGGTAGCGAAGGGGATTATCGTCAGTATAACCAGATTGGTTCGGGTAAGCCATCGCTCCAGGCCGGTGTATTCCAGGGTAAAAACGAGCCATAAAACCGGTACAGCCACGATCCCGACAAATTCAAACCCGGAAAAGATAATCTTAACGCCTAGATCGACACTGCAAACCGCAAGCATATAAAAAAAAGACCAGGATGCAATGGCCAACAACGTGGCTGCAAACGGCCTGGATCCCGGAGTTGCCTGCCGCTGCCACAAGTGAATACCCAGGGCGCCCGATACTGCCGTAGACACCAACAATGGCAGGACATATGGGGTAAACACCCAATGCATGCAGTTCCCTCCAAAAGGGATATTTCATTTGTATGCAGAATGATCTACAACCAAACTTAGCCAAGTGTACCTGAAAAGGGACAGAATTGCAATCAAACCGCACCAATCCTTCATCACTTTATGGCTTGACATGCGCTCGAAACCGATTAGACTCAAGGGTCTAGGAACCGGAGGGCAATATAAGGTTTCCCGGGGAGCATAAGTATGAGCATATTTGATAGCCGGCGATTAACCAACGATATCTTCAAACTCGATATCGAGCGGATGCGCCGTGGTTGGTATACCGATAAGTACTTTAGCAATATCGTAGACATGCTATCCGTCCTTTCTGCCCAAGGGTATTCGTATCAGGGGAATAGCCCCAAGCTTCCATCCGGAATTTCTTCGGAGGGCATTCCAGCAGGCGATTTGGAAGTAGAAATGCAGTGGTTTACCCGGCGACCCGGCACCACGATTGTTGTTGGCGTGGATAAAGCACTATCGATGCTGCGCCACTGCACGGGATACTGGGAGGGCGACCAATTCATCGATACGCATGAGAAGCTGGAAGTTTGGGCCGTGCAGGACGGATCTTTAGTGCACAGCGATGGAGATCCTGAAACTGTGCAACCGGTGATGCGCGTCCACGGCCGTTACCGCGATTTTGCTATCCTTGAAACCCCAACCCTGGGGGTGCTTACTCGTTCCAGCCGGGTGGCTACCAATGTATATGAAACGTTAATCTCTGCGCGGGGAAAACCGGTCATGTTTTTCCCCGCGCGGTTTGATCTACACGAAGTACAGGCCTCGGACGGCTATGCATACAGTATTGCCGTGCAACGCTTCAATATGGATTATGCAGGCCAGCTTATCCGGTTCGTCTCTACGGATGCCCAGGGTGACTGGTGGGGCGGAAATGGAGGCGGTACGGTCGCGCATGCCGCGATTGCCTGCTTTTTGGGAGATACTGCAGAAGCCATGTTGGCCTTCGCCAAGGTGATCCCACCGAACATCCCCCGCATTGCTTTGGTTGATTTTAATAATCATAGCGTGAAAGATTCGCTCGAAACTTGCACTGCAATGTTCCGTCGCTATCGCGAGTTGGTCGAGGCCGGGGATGCGGCCGAAGCAAACCGTTACCGTTTGTACGGTGTACGCCTGGATACCAGTGCCAGTCTACGTGATGAAGCTGTTCCGCCGATAGGAGATGCAGACCTCGACCTGGGAGTCAATCCCCGATTGGTGTTCCTGGTCCGCCAGGCTCTAGATAATGCCTGGCAGGCGTGGGACCTACCGGCATCCTGGCAGGAGCGAGCTCGCCAATACTGCAGCGATGTGAAAATTGTGGTTTCAGGTGGGTTCCGGCCGGAGAAGATCCAACGTTTCGAAAAGTTGGCCGTTCCCGTCGATATTTATGCTGTAGGGTCTGCCCTCTTCGATAATCATGGCCCAACCGTCACGGATTTCACAGCAGATGTTGTGCGAATCAAGGTGCATGGAGAATGGACCAACCTGGCCAAGGTAGGGCGACACGCTCAACACAATCCAGCGCTCGAGCAGATATGGTAAGATAATAGAGAATAAACATCATTATTGTGTTAGAAAAGAAAAAACCATCATGGAAAATATCATTAAAGAGCTCCCCAACCATTTCAGCCTACCGCGCAGAATCAACCGGTTAAGTGAACTTACCTATAACCTATGGTGGATTTGGAATCCGGATGCCCAGGCGCTTTTTGCGCAAATTGATAAGGCATTATGGGAGCGGGTTTACCATAACCCGGTGGTCTTTCTGCGGCAGGTGGAACGAGCCCGCTTGAATGCGGTCACATTTGACCGCTACTTTCTCGAATACTACGACCGGGTCTTCCGCAATTTTGACCAGTACATGCAGTCACAGAATACATGGTTTAAACACACGTACCCTGTCATAGCCAAGCAATACATTGCGTACTTTTCTTTTGAGTTCGGTTTGCACGAATCCTTACCGGTCTATGCCGGTGGACTGGGGATTCTGTCAGGCGACCACCTCAAAGAAGCCAGCGACCTGGGCTTGCCATTGGTGGCCGTCGGATTCCTGTATACACAGGGATATTTTTCCCAGAAGATTTCCGAAGACGGCTGGCAAGAGACCCGTAATATCTTTCTCAAGTTCGATGACCTGCCGCTCATTCCACTAACCCACCAGGATGGGTCTTCGGTATCCATCACCATCGAGCTTCCCGGACGGATCGTGACAGCCAGATTGTGGGAGGCGCAAGTCGGACGGGTACCCTTGATATTGCTGGATACGAATATCGATGTAAATGATCCCGCCGACCGCCAGCTAACCGCGCGCTTGTATACGAGCGACATGGAGCTGCGCATTTCCCAGGAGATTTTGCTGGGAGTAGGCGGGGTACGCGCCTTACGCGAGCTGGGGTACGATCCGAGCGTCTGGCACATGAACGAGGGTCACTCGGCTTTTTTGACCCTGGAACGCGCCCGGGAGCTGGTCAAACAGGGTTGCACGTTCCTTCAAGCGCGCCAAAGTGTGAGCAACTCAAGCGTATTCACAACTCATACCCCCGTCCCTGCCGGGAACGATGAATTTCCACTATGGTTGGTGGACAAATATTTTGCCACGCTGTGGCCTGAACTGGGACTGACTCGCAATGAGTTTATCGATTTGGCCCGCTCGAAACCCGATTGGGGAGGGGAAACCTTTAGCATGCCGGTTCTGGCCTTACATCTGTCGGATTACCGCAACGCCGTTTCGGAGTTGCACGGCCAGGTTTCCCGCCGGATGTGGCATTTCTTATGGCCTGAGCGGCACGTTGAAGACGTCCCCATCACCCACATCACGAACGGCGTCCACACCGGCACCTGGCTGGCTCGCCGCATGCGTGTGCTTTTCGATCGTTACCTCGGTTCCGACTGGCTCGAGCATGTCGATGATCCGGGAATTTGGACCCAGATCGAGCACATCCCCGATGGCGATCTATGGCTCGTGCGACGGCATTTAAAACGCAAGCTCATCGCGTATACCCGTGAACGCGCACGCCTGCAGTGGCTAAGTGGGACGGTCCACCCGGTGCAGGTGGTCGCCGCCGGGGTTTTGTTGGACCCCTATTCTTTGACGATTGGCTTCGCTCGCCGGTTTGCGACGTATAAACGGGCGGACTTGATCCTGCGCAATCCGGAGCGCTTATTGCGTATTTTAAACCAGCCCAACCGCCCGGTGCAGATCATCTTTTCAGGAAAATCCCATCCCGCCGATGAACCCGGCAAACTCCTCATCCAAGAGGTGTATCGCATGGTTAAAAACTCCAACAACGGCGGACGGATGGTCTTCCTGGAAGATTACGACATGAATGTCTCGCGCTACCTGGTGCAAGGCGTGGACGTCTGGCTCAATACCCCGCGCCGTCCGAATGAAGCCTCAGGCACCTCCGGAGAGAAAGCAGCATTAAATGGAGTATTGAACTTCTCGGTACTGGATGGGTGGTGGCGGGAAGGCTACAACGGGCATAACGGTTGGGCCATTGGCGACGATGTGGATATCAGTAACCCAAACCAGCAGGATGATGCCGATGCAGAAAGCTTATACGATACCTTGGAGAACGATATCATCCCACTGTATTACACGAACCGTTCAGCCGACAACCTGCCGGGCGAATGGATCGCACGCATCAAAGAATCCATCAGGACCCTGGCGCCCCAGTTCAGCATGCGACGCATGGTGAAAGAATACGTCAATACCTTGTATGTACCCGCGATCAATTCGCATGCAGAGGTCAAAACGGCTGAGGAGGTTTGACCGTGAGTGCTTTTCTGGAGCCCGCTGCCTGGTTGGGTGCGTTGGCGATTTTTGCGCTGCGCGTCTCGGATATGTCACTGGATACAATCCGGGTCTTATTCGTCATGCGCGGTCGCAAATTGCTGGCCTGGGTGTTGGGTTTCTTCCAATCGATTATTTTTGTCGTTGCGATCAGTTCCGTGCTGACTCACCTGGGAAACCCCCTCAACGTCATCGGGTACGCCGCCGGGTTTGCGACGGGCAATGTGGTCGGCATGATCATCGAAGAGAAGCTAGCCATTGGGCACGTGAAGATCAATATCGTATCCTCCCGGCGGGTGCATGCCGTGATGGAAGCGCTGCGCGCCGGCGGCTTCGCGGTGACCGAGATTCCCGCGCGCGGGAAGGACGGTAGCGTCGGCCTGTTAAATGTAAGCGTACTCCGCCGCGACATCGACCGGGTAGAAATGATCGTGCGGGGTGCAGACACGGATGCGTTCATCACCACGGAAGACGTCCGCCCGCTTCGGCGCGGATTCTGGAGAGCGTAACGATGGTATACTAGATCGTACCGATCCTGATCTCCCCTCCGAAACGACCGTGAAACTGGTTATTCAAATTCCTTGCTTCAACGAAGCACAAACGCTCCCGGACACCCTAGCGACGTTACCGCGCCAGATCGAGGGCATTGACGATGTCCAGGTGCTCGTCGTTGATGACGGCAGCACCGACGGGACCGCTCAGGTGGCCCGCTCGACGGGTGTGGACCACATCGTGCGTCTACCGCGCCACCGAGGGCTGGCCGCCGCTTTCAAGGCCGGCCTGGACGCTTCCCTGCACGTTGGTGCTGATATCATCGTCAACACGGATGCGGATAACCAATATCGCGGGGAAGACATTCAGTGCCTGATCCAGCCGATCCTAAAAGGCAAAGCCGAAATCGTGATCGGCGACCGCGGTGTGGCGAGCCTTGAGAATTTTTCACCCATCAAACGGCGCTTGCAAACCCTCGGTAGCCGGGTGATCGCCCGGGCTTCGGGCATGGATATCCCGGATGCAACCAGCGGCTTCCGTGCGTTTACCCGCGAGGCGGCCTTGCGCACTATGGTGCTGAGCGACTACTCCTATACGCTCGAAACGCTCATCCAGGCTGGGGCGCATAAGATGGCCATCATCTACGTGCCCATCCGCACCAATCCTCAATCCCGCCCATCGCGCTTGATGCGGGGCGTTTCGGATTACCTGGCGAACTCTGGAGTCACGATTTTGCGATCCTATACCATGTACCGGCCGCTACGCGTGTTCACTCTGGTGAGCCTGGCGTTTATCCTGTTTGGGCTGTTCTGGGCGGTGCGTTATGTATATTTTGCCGTCCAAGGAATGGGGGGAGGGCACGTGCAATCCGTGATTTTGGCGGCGGTGCTGTTGATCGTGGGGTTCATGGTGGGGCTGATCGGGCTGGTGGCGGACCTGATCAGTTTCAATCGGAAGATCTTGGAAGAGGTGTTGTATCGGGTGAGG
>JAQTMA010000082.1:0-13180 GCA_028714615.1 Anaerolineaceae bacterium
GCACCTGTGTGGCGCCGGCAGGCAGTTGTCCCTGCCAGACCACCGGATAGCCGCTGGCATTGACGAGTCTCTGTCCGGCATCCAGGTGAAACTGACCGTCGCGCGTGTACGCGATGCGATTGTCTGGTAAGGTGACCTGGAAAAACCCCTCTCCACTGACAGCCAAATCCATCGGGTTTTCGGTCGAGCGCAGCGTCCCTTGCCCGGTGATTACCTGGGTTGAGCTGAGGTGCACCCCGCTCTGATTGGCTCCTACCAACAACTCTTGAAAATTCGACCGGCTGTGCTTATAGCCAGCGGTATTGACGTTCGCCAGGTTATGGCTGACTTGCTCCAGATTGTTCAAACGATTGAGCATGTCTTGCTGAGAAATGTTCAGGATGTGAAAGAGTGAGGCGGTCATGCATACTCCTCTTGGTTATCCAAGTTGACCCAAGGATGAAATCGACTTACCCAGGAGCTCATCCTGGTTTTGAACCATCTGCTGCGCCGCCTGATAGGAACGGGTGACTTCCACCATTTGAGCCATGAGCTGAGCGGGGTTTGCATTCGACATCTCAAGCGCGCCTTGTTGTACCAGGCCAAGCTTATCTTGGGTTGGCGCTGCGCTGGCCTGGTAGGTGTTATTGCCTTCTCGCACCAGCGCCGCGGCAGGGTCGGCAAAATTCACCAGGGCCAACTGCCCGAGCGCCTGTCCATCGACGGAGAGGGACCCATCCGGGCTAACCGAAAAACTCCCGTCCGGCACCTGGATGGGTTGGCGGTTAGTATTCAAAAGCGGGTACCCATCCACGCTGACCATCTGCCCGGCAGCATCGCGGATGAAACGCCCATCCCGCGTGTAGCGCTCACCCTGAGAGGTGCGCAGGACAAAAAAACCATTGCCCTGGATAGCCAGGTCCAAGGGATTATCGGTGGTCCTGAGCCCGCCCTGGGACAGATCGATAGTATCGGGGGCGGCTGCTACCCCAAGCCCGATGCGGCCCAGGAGCTGGGTGGAAGAGAACAAGCCAGATGGAGAGGTGCCCGTGACCGGAGCTTGCATGAAATCTTCCAACGTCGAAAGCACCTGCTTGAAACCGGGCGTTTCCAGGTTGGCGACATTATGCGCCAGCGATTGCTGGCGTTCAACCCCGGCGAGCATGGCCGAAGCGGCCGCGTATAAACCTTTTATCATAGTTAAAGCTCCTGAACCGGTTTTAAAGCGTGGGCGAAATCGAGCACCATGCGAACTTCGTCGCGCGTCATCGTAAACTGGCGGGCAATGTCAACATCGGCCAGGTTCCCCGCCGACAGAGCAACCACCATTTGGTTCCGCTCTGCGAGACTCAGGGCGCCCGGTTTTACGGTGCTTGACTGGCCGGCTTGCAGCGGGCGGCTGAAATCATCTTGAGCCAGGATTCCCGGGGGGTTTCCAGGCGGAAGGGCGCCGCGCTGAGCGAGGACGATGGCATGCAGATGTTGAACCAGCGGCGACAACCGCTCTGCCTCGGCTTGTTTACCGCCAGCCAGGGCTATTTCGCGGGCTAACTGCACGAGCTGCAGGGTATCGGTGAGCAAAGTAGAAGAAACTTTAAGCATGGGTCACCTTCCGGATATGGGATGGAGGGGTAGGGGGTCCTGCTCCGGGTTGGCGTATCTGCCGGGATGCGGGTGTTTCCAGGGAAGGCCCTTTGGGTCTCTCAAACCGGCGCGGGGTGGCTGCGCCTGGCTCTTCCAGACTCAGTGCAGCCTTGAGGTTCATGATCGCCCGAGCGTGAAGCTGGCAGACGCGGGACTCTGATACTCCCATGATCGCGCCAATCTCTTTGAGGGTCAGCTCATCGTAATAATACAAAGAGAGCACCAGCCGTTCGCGCTCAGGCAACCGGTTAAGCACGGCAACCAATTGGCGCTTCTGGTCATGTTCGGCAGCCAACTCCGCCGGATCG
Source organism: Anaerolineaceae bacterium (assembly GCA_028714615.1). The sequence continues at coordinate 1,932 of JAQTMA010000082.1, forward strand.
GGCTGGTTACAATCGGCCAGGGACTCGTAGGTGTCATTCTCATTATCCGGATCGGTAGAGATCAGCGCATCCAACGACAGCAGGACACGACTGGAATCGGTGAGCGCCTGCTCCACTGCCGCCGCCCCCACCCCGAGGTGGCTGGCCAACTCCTGGTTGGTAGGTGCGACCTGGTTTTTCTCATACAACTTGTTGAAGGCTGCCTGAACCTCGCGAACGCGATGACGTGCAGTGCGCGAGAGCCAATCCTGCGAACGCAGGTAATCGAGGACCTTACTGCGCACCTTGATGGTGGCATAGGTGCTGAATTGGGTTTCAAAGGCTGGATCGTAGCGGTCGACTGCGTCGATCAGGCCGAGCAAACCCTGGTTGACCAGATCTTCATACTCCGTCCCGATCTCCGGGGAGATTCCCAGACGGCTGAGGACATAATGCACCAGGGCCACATAATTGACCACCAACTGCTCGCGGAGCTCGGCCGAGCGGCTGGCGATATATTGTTGAATCAGATCAGCATCACCGGGGTGGGTCGCCATGGTTTATGCCTGTGTCTCGAGGGTGCTGATGGCATGATCGCCATCGGAGGGCGAGGCGACGCTGTGGCCGGTTCCAGGTTGCGGGCGGAAAAAGCCTTTGATAAGGACCCAATTGATCCCAAATCCGAGCAGCCCGGTAACCAGGATGGCGACGCCGCTCCGCAGAGCAATTGCCAGCACACCGGCTCCTGAAAAGAATGAGATGATGGCCACCGCGCAGCCGGTCGCCACGACGATGAGCCAGGAAAGCGTAAAACCGAGCGCCAAGAGAAACGGGAGGTCGGGTGCCTGAGCCGGTTTCGGCGACGGCGGCTGCCTGGTCGAGGCCTGTTTGCTAAAGTTCTGTGCAGAAGTATTGCTCATCGTGGGTACTTGCCTTGGAAGAGAGCTTCCACCAGGTCACCGGCGTCTGCCACCCGTAAGTTCCCCACGACCTGACCACCCAAAGTGACGTAGGTGAGCGGGATCTGGCTGCGGCAAGCGATGTTGTAGATGTTACCCAGGGAAGTGGTCTCATCCACTTTCGTGGCGATCAAACCGCGCAACTGCCACGGCCGAAAGCCGGCGATACCCTGGAGCAGGTCGGATTCTTTTGTCGTGGCGGAGGCGGCCAGATAAAGCATGCGGTTCGGTATTTCCGCCAGGAGGGAAACCAGGTCTACCAGAGTATCCTCGCGCGCGGGATTGCACCCAGGGGTATCCACCAGCACCAGATCGGCTTGAGAAGCCTCCTCCAAGGCGGCATGGATATCGCCGGGCGTGTAAACCAGCTTGAGCGGGATATTCAGCGCATCACAGTACATGCGGGCTTCCTCAACGGCGCCGGCGCGGACGGTGTCTGCCCCGATCCAGGCAACCTTCTTGCCCAGGGTAATGCCATAGAAAGAAGCCAGTTTGGCGCAAGCGCTGGTTTTTCCGCTCCCGCTGGAGCCCACGATGCACATCATGCGCGAGGGAGGCGCCAAGAGCGGTTTACCGGGGGTGCGAACACCCACAGAAAGCAAGCGCTTTAGATAGGCGCGCAGGCGGGTTGCATCTTTTAACCCGAGCGAGGCGGATACATCCGCGCAGGTTTTCACGGCTTTGTCGACCAGGCGCTGATCGACGCCTTGCGAAACTAACTGGCCCTGTAGCTTTTCCAGTGCTTCGGGGAGGCGAGCTTCGAAAGGCAAGAGAAAAGGAGGGATAGCCCGGATACCGGCAGCCTCTGCCGGCTGGCCATCTGCGGAACGCCCGGTCGTTAGAGATTGCAGGTGCGTGGCAAAGCAGCTTTCCAGCTCCGCCTGGAACTGGGAGATAGTCTCGTCCGCGGGCTTTGGCTCAACCCCAGCCGGCGGAAGTGGGCGGGCTTCTTTCGAGATCTTCACCTCATTCGCGGGACGCATGGCAATGACTTCCACACCAGGCTGGTGTAACGAGTTCAAAAGTGAGCGCGGCTGGGGCTTTTTGACGGAGACGACGATCGCATCCGAGCCGAACTCGTGTTGAATGTCTTGCAAAGCGGCCAACATATTGGGAGCGTGAAATGTTTTAGTATCCATGCTTGGACCTAGTGATCTTCAAAGACGAAACCCTTATCGATCCGGTCAAGGGATTTCGACCATACCTAGTGAACGGACCCGGGCGCCGGCGCTAATCTCCGAATACGCCAAAACAATCAAGTTCGGCAGGGAATGATCAATCAAACGCCGGAAAGCCAGGCGCAGCTCGCGTGTGCAAAGCAGGATGGGCAGATACCCTTCCTTGGCTAATTTTTCCATCTGCGCTCCTGTTTGGGACAAGATTTCTTTGGCAAGCGAGGCTTCGATTTGGAAATTGAAACCATTTTGCCCGCCGGCGAGGGCAGAACGCAGGGTGGATTCCACCTGCGGCGAAAGGGTAAAAACGTGCAAGGTATTCTGATCATCCCGGTACTGGGCCGAGATGGTGTTGGCCATCGTCTGGCGTACCGCTTCGGCCAGGACGTCCGGATCACGGGTGGCTCCGGCGTGGTTGGCGAGGGTTTCGAGGATGCCGCCCAGGTCGCGGATGGGCAGGCGCTCTCGCAGCAAGCTGCGTAACACCGCCTGCACATCGCCCAGGCTGAGCAGCTCGGGCACCACACCCTCCACAGAAGCCGGGGTCTTGGCTTTGAGCTGGTTTAGGATTTCTTGAACCATCTGGCGGGTGAGCAGCTCCGGGGCGTGGGCGCGCACAATCTCGGTCAGGTGGGTACTGATGACCGACAAAGGATTCACCACGGTATAACCGGAAAGCTCACACCGGCCGCGGTCAGTCTCACCAATCCACATGGCCGGCAGTCCGAAGGCCGGCTCCGTGGTTTCAATCCCGTGGATGTTCTCATCGGCTTCCGAGCCAGGGATTGCCAGCAGGCGGTCGAGCATCAGCTCACCCCGAGTAACTTCCTGGCCGCGGATTTTAATGCGGTAAGCTTGCGGCTGCAGGCGCAGGTTGTCGCGGATGCGGACGACCGGGAGGATCAGGCCCATTTCGGCCATCAGTTGCCGGCGGATTCCGGTGATGCGCTTGAGGAGGTTATCGGCGGCGTCATCGTCGATCATAGGGATCAGGCTGTATCCGATCTCCAGCTCCATCGGATCGATCACCACCATCTCAAGCATATCTTCGGGGGTTTCCGGCTCAGCCGTAACCGGTTCGGCCACAGCCGCGTTTAGCGTGTCCTGTTTCGTTTTTTCACGTTGCAGGTAATAAGCACAGGCGGCCAATCCAAGACTGACCAGAATGAAAGGGAGTTTGGGCAGGCCGGGGACAAAGACCATCAAACCAACAATCATAGCGGCCACAGCCAGAGAGTTGAAGTTCGAAAACTGGCTAAACAGATCGACGCCTAAGGAAGACTCGGAGGTAGAGCGGGTGACGATCAGGCCGGAGGCAGCCGAAACGAGCAGCGAGGGTACCTGGATTGCCAATCCGGCGCCGATGGTCAATAAAGTATAGTTTTGAAGGGCTTCCATCAGGGGCTGGCCGTGTTGCAACACCCCAATCACAAAGCCGCCGAGGATATTGACCAGCATAATGACGATGGCGGCAATCGAGTCGCCGCGGACGAACTTACTAGCGCCATCCATCGCGCCGTAGAAGTCCGCCTCGGTCTCGATGGCCTTGCGGCGACGGCGGGCTTCGGTTTCGTCAATAATTCCGGCGTTCAAATCGGCATCGATCGATAACTGTTTACCCGGCATAGCGTCCAGAGTGAACCGGGCGGAAACTTCGGCCACGCGCCCGGCCCCGCTGTTGATGACGACGAATTGGATGATCATCAACATCAGGAAAATGACCACGCCGACGACGTAATTGCCGCCAACAATCAGCGTCCCGAACGTCGCGATCACATCACCAGCATCCCCGTTGAGCAGGATCAAGCGGCTAGCCGAGATATTGATGCCCAGGCGCAGCAGGGTGACCAGCAGCAGCACGGTGGGGAAGGCAGAGAACTCCATTGGCTGGGAGATGTACATGGTCAGCAGCATGATGCCGATCGCCATCGCCAGGTTAAGCGCAACCAGGACATCCACCAGTCCGGCGGGCAGAGGGATGATCAGCAACGCAACGATCAAGACCACCCCCAGAGCCATCGGCAGGTCCTTGGAACGCAGGAGGCGGGCGAAGAGTTGCGGAGATACTGTTTGAGAAGAAGCTGCCATGAACGGTCTCGGTCAGGTTACCTTTACAGGGTTCAGCGATGATTTGCCAAGTTTATAGACAAATGCCAGGATCTCGGCCACGGCAACATACAACTCAGAAGGGATTTCCTGGTCCACTTGAACGACCTTGTAGAGGGCGCGCGCGACCAGGACGTTTTGGACGATGGGGACGCCACTGGAGCGCGCGATGGTTACAATCCGCTGGGCGACCAGGTAGGCGCCCTTGGCCAGCACGCGCGGCGCTCGCATGGTCTTCGGATCGTATTTAATCGCTACCGCAAAGTGGGTTGGGTTGGTGATCACCACGCTGGCGCAGGGGACGTTGGCCATCATGCGGCTGCGGGCCATCTTACGTTGTTGGGCGCGGATCCTCCCCCGTAAGAAAGGGTCCCCTTCCGAGCGTTTCAGCTCTTGTTTGATTTCATCTTTGCTCATGCGCATCGATTGCATAAAGCGCCAGCGCTGGTAGCCGTAATCCGCAGCCGCCAGCAGGAGATATGCTTCCCCGATCTGAATGGCGAGAGAACTGGCCAGATCTACCCATTGGGCCAGCCCCGAGAACAAGTCCATCTCGCCCAACTGCACGAGCTGAGAGGCTCTCTGGTTCAAGAAAGCGTAAGCTACGTAACCAACCAAGGCCAGCTTCAGCAAGGCTTTACCGAGCTCTACCAATCCCTGGCTGGAGAATATGCGTTGGAACCCCGAGATCGGGTTCAAGCGCGAAAAATCAAAACCAATCTTCTTGCCCGTCCATAGGAAACCGGTCTGGGCCAGGGTGACCGCCACCCCAACAGCGAGCAACCCCATTAGGATCATACCCAGGCCAGGAACCAGGCGCAGCACCTGGTTTACGTTCCAATCGCGCATCCAAGCATCGCTCAGCTCGGTGCTGGGCGGGGTGGTGAGTGAGACGACCAGGAGGGACTTGAGGTTATCGACCAGGGACTGCCCTGGGTAGCGCAGCAGAAGGGCGCCAGCCAATAGAATAGCCGCCGTATTCAGCTCGCGACTGTTGACGACTTTCCCGTCTTCGCGGGCTTCTTCTAACTTACGAGGAGTGGGCGCTTCGGTCTTATCGCTCATATTAGCGGCCTAATAATGCCAACATACGCGGGGCCATGCGGACGAATAGGTTACTCAGACTGGGCAGGCTGACGACGAAGGTCATCGATAATGCGATCATGGCTACCCCGAGCTTCAGGGGGAGACCCAAGAAAAATACTTGCACCTGGGGAGCGACCCGGGCGAGTAAACCCAGGGTGATATCGGTCAGGAGCAGCGCTCCCAAGACGGGAAGCGCCATCTGAACGCCAGCGGCTACCAGGCGGGCGAACAGTTCGATCAGACCTTGAGAGGTGAACCCCGGCAACGGGCTGTTGACCGGGATGGCGATAAACGTTTTCTGCACCGCGATCAGGAAGGTATGGTGACCGTTTAGAGCAACAAACAACAACATGGCCACCATGACAAACAACTGGTCCAACGCGGAACCAGACTCTCCGGAAGCCGGATTGAGGATACGCCCGGCGCCAAAGCCACTGCCCAGTCCCATGACTTCCCCAGCCACCTGGACGGCGCCAAAGGTGAGCGCCGCGGCAAAGCCAGCCAGGGTTCCAATCAGAAGTTCCTTGCCGATGGCGATGATGAAAACAAAATCAGGGATGACCGGGGCGGTCGCAACCAGCGGTTGCCAGGGGACGAGGATAGCGCTCAATACCAGGCCTAAACCGATGCGGACCTGGGCAGGGATAGCCTGCCCGCCCAGCACCGGCACATAGACCACGATCGCCATGATGCGAGTGAAGGCCAGGAAAAATTGTTGGGCTTGAGCAACCGATACAACCACGGAAAATCCTTTTCTGGGTAGGGTACAGAAACAGGATATCCGGGTCAGGCTCGACTGTCTGTAAAGCGGGGATGAAGCCGAAATAAAGAACGCATAAAAACAGTGAAAAAGGCTCAAGTTTTCATACGTTTCGCCGATCAGGCTATCTTCAGGATTTTTACGATCTTGCTAGCCATGAGGTCGGCGTCAACCGGGCGTGTCCAGAAATCACCGGCCCCGAGTTGGATAGCCTGCTGGACAATTTCGGGGAAGGCCATGGCGGAGATGACAATCAGGTGGGAGCGCTTTAGCAAGCCTTCCCCGGCTAAATCCGCCAGCAAGTCCAAACCATTTTGTTGGGGCAGGAACAGATCGACCAGGAAGAGAGTTGGAGGAGATTGGCGGAGCTGCGCCTCTGCTTCCTCCCCCTGGGCGATGCAGGTCACGTTCAGCCCCAAGCGCATCAGCACCAGGCGGATCAGGTCGCGTTGCAGTGGATCGGGTTCGAGAAGAAGCGCAGAAAGGGGAGGTGTGGACAACATTTTCAATGAATGAAGTTCGGTAAGCTCGTAAACAAATTGGTCGTGAAAGCCAGCAACTGCTGCATCATCCAGGAACCGAGGATGAGGAGCACCGCCCCGATACCCACGATCTTTGGCACAAAGGTCAAAGTTGCCTCATTGATTTGCGTCGCAGCCTGGACCAGGCTGATCAAACACCCGATGACCAGGCTCACCAGCAGCACCGGGGCTGCCAGGGTCAGCATTAGGGTCACCGCATTTTGAGCCAAGGATAATATGTAGGTTTCTGTCATGCGATCCTCAGTGGAGGAAACTCAGCGTCAGGGAGCGGGTGATCAAATACCAGCCGTCCACCATGACGAAGAGCAGTATCTTGAAGGGCAGTGAAACGAGCGAAGGCGGGAGCATCATCATACCCATAGAGAGCAGCACACTAGAAATGACCAGATCGATGACCAGGAAGGGGATGTAAATGAGGAACCCCATCGTGAAGGCAGTGCGCAGCTCGCTGATGACAAAGGCGGGAAAGAGTACAACCGTATCGATATCGGCCAGCGTATCCGGGCGGCCTTTTCCGCTCAAGTCCAAGAACAATTGGATGTCTTTCTCTCGGGTTTGAGCGAACATGAACTGGCGCACCGGCTCAGCCGCCAGTTTAAAGGCAGTGTCCTGATTGATCTGGTTGTGTAAGTACGGCTGGATGGCAGCCTGGTCCACCTGCCGGTAGACAGGGGCCATGATGAAGAAACTCAACAAAAGCGACAGGCCGATAATCACCTGGTTAGGTGGGATGGTCGGCGTGCCGATGGCGTTGCGAACCATAGACAGGACAATGACGATGCGAGTGAAAGACGTGGCCAGGATCAGGATGGCGGGGGCTACTGAGAGAACTGTCAACAAGACGAGCAACTGGACGCCCGTAGTCACCTGCTGGGGTTGGCCATCCGGCTGAACAGAGAGGGTCACCCCCGGAGCAGCCATCTGGGGGGTGCCTACGCAGCCAGAAAGCGTCAGCGCGGCCAGGGCGATCATCACCAGAGCGATACATTTCATCCGGGGGAATGACTTCATGGTTCTACCCGGGTAGCATCCGCTTGAATCTGGCGTACGAGGAGTTGCTCGAAAGGGATGGCATGTGAGATGGGGGCCGGAATCCCAGCCGCTTCCAGGGGTTGAGATGCATCCGCCAGGAAGGTAATGGATTGGTCGGTGCCCCCGATTAAGAGCTCCCGTTCACCGATACGAACCAGATAGAGCGCCCGTCGCTGCGACAAATGTACAGTTTCTACGACGCCCACCTTGCGGATGGTGGAGCGACCGCTGCTTTTCTGCCATTTTCGCAGAACCAGAAAACACCCCAGGATAAGCAGAGTGGCGGCCAACAACCTGGAGAATACCTTGAAAGCAAGCAGCGTAGGGCTCTCCGCCGGAGCGGGGCTGTCCATCGGGCCGAAACCGGAGACAAGCACCAGGACTACCAGGGAGATACCCCCCACCAGGCTTGAAACCTGAGCCCAGCGAGGCCAGTGTTTCCAGACCTGCAACCAGCGCTGCAGTTGTTCAGGCGTGACCCGCATTACATGCCTCCCTGAGGAGCCGACGCGCCGTTCGTGGCTACCAACTCGGTGATGCGCACGGCGAATTTATCCGCGACCACTACCACCTCCCCGCAGGCAAACAATTTTTCATTGACAAAGATATCCACCGGGTCGCCCGCCAGGCGGTCCAGCTCGATGACGGAACCTGGCTGCAATTCCAGGGCCTGGTGCAACGTCATGCGCGTCCGGCCCAGCTCCACGGATACTTTCAGGGGAATATCCATCAATAGATCGATTGACATCTGAGGCTTGCGAGCGGGCAGCTCGGTGTTGATAGTCTGGTTGGGTTGTTCACTCATGATGCATCCTTTAATTGTCGCGATTAATGTTCGGGGCTGCGGATTACGGTGCGTACCTGCGCGGCCAGGTGATTGCCCGATTTACCGATCCCCACCATAAACAGTTTCTGCCCGGCCACCTGCACGACCAGGTCCTGATTCACCGGTGTATCAAGGGCGATGACGTCTCCAACGCTCAAGTTAACGATATCGTGCAGTGTTAACTCAGCGGATCCCAAATGCACCTGAACCGGGAGCTGAATCGGCTTGAGGTTTTGCATGGCCAATTTCCGGGCAACGGGATCCGCGCGTTTCTCTTTGCGCCCGGCCACCCACACATGGGGGTTCAACAGGTTGGCAATCGGCTTTAGCATCCCGAATGGGATGTAAATGCTCATCATCCCGGTGATGTTCTTGAGGGAAAGCTCAAACGTAAGCAACATTACTTTCTCGTTGCCCATGACCATGCCCACCCAATGCTGGTTGGTGGTGCTGTCATCCAGGCTGGGCTCAATGGTGGTCACGCGCCCCCAAGCGCTCTTGATGTCATTGAGCATATGCTCAATCAACTCCCGAAGCAGCGATTGATCGATGTCGGTCAAGGCGCGAGGAGCTGTCTCCCCTTCAACCTTTCCGCCCAAGCGTTGCTCCAGGATCATCTGGCCAATATTTGGGCTGATAATCAGAACCAGTTGGCCGGGCAAGGGCGCCAACGAAATGAGGTTGAAAAGTGAGTTGGGAGGGGAATCCTTGAGGAAATCGTGGAAACGGCCCTGTTCTGAATGAGCCATGCGCGGACGAAGGTTCGTATTCAGCATGGTGGGGAGTGAGGTGGTCAATCGCTCGGCGAGATCCTCATGGATCAGCTCGATAGCCCGCATCTGTTCCTTTGAGAAACGGTCTGGCGACCAGAAGTTATACGCAATGACTTCCTTGTCGCCGGACGGGGTCGCGCCGTTGGCAAGCGCGGGGAGGGGCTGGCCCTTCAGTTCGGCCAGATTGCGTGCGCCCACCCCGGTGGGTTGGTCGCCCTCGCTCGCGCCGTTCAACAGCGCATCAATTTCCGCTTGGCTCAACATGCTCATGCGAAACCCTAATCGATGACGAACTCAGTGAAGTACACCGAAATAACGCGGTATTCATGGAGGCGCTGGTTAAGTTTATCGCGCAGTTCCAGGCGCAAGGATTCTTTGCCCTCCGAGGTATAGAGCATGTCAAATGTTTTTGTGGAAAGCAAGGTGATGATAACGTCATCCACCAGGGGCATCTTGCCGGTGACATCGGTATTGAAGGTGGTCAGCGCTGCCTGCCTGGCCTCCCCTTTCAACTCGGTGAAGCTAGTATCGGGCGGGGCGAACTCCAGCACGATGGTAATGCGGATGTACTTTTTCCCGGTTGGATCGGCCAGGTTGATGATCTTGGTACCCGAATTGACCATTACCCCTTCCCCCGCGTTGATTTGCGGAGTGGGCCGAGGAGTCGGGGTCTGGGTGGCAAGCGGCGCTGTCGGCGTAGCCGACGGGGTGGGATAGTGGTACTGCAGGTAGAAAGGTTTGGGTAGATTGTCCGGGGCAAACATGATGTATGCCGTAGAAAGGCTAACCAGACAAACGGTCAACATGACGGCAATTGCAAGTATTCGCAAGACCAGATTGAGGATTTTGTTGAAGTTACCCATGGATGATTGCATGTTTCCCTCGCTTTACTGACCCGGGGTATCCAGATGGTTATCGTCGATACCCATCTTGTTTGTGTCAACCGGGTAAACAATCACAATTTCAGAACGGCTGTTCAAGGCGCGGTGTTCTTCAGTATCATTGGGGAAGATCGGTTCATATTCACCCCGACCGGCGATGGTCAACCGGGTGGGCGATACACCGTGCGAAACCAGGTATTCGGCAATGACATTCGCACGAGCTACCGACAGTTCCCAATTATCTTTGTAGCGCGAATCTTTGGGCGGGGTATTATCCGTGTGCCCGGTGATGCGGAACGAATTATTGATCTGGAGGAGCATCTTGATGATGGTGTCCAACACCGGATACGCTTCCGCCTGGAGGTCGGCGGAACCAGGCGCATAGACCAGGTGTTCACTGATGGCGATCAAGACACCCTCAATATTGGTTTTCACGCTCACTCCACTTCCCAAACCACTCGAAGCGAGCATTGCGGTTAATTCCCCCGCGACCTGGGCCGATTCTGGGGGCTTCTGGGGAATGCCCGGGACCTGAATGGGATTAGGCTGACCGTCCTGCTGGGTGCCACCTTGCTGATCGATTTTCGAATCGACCACCTGGACGGCTCCCCCGAGCGTGAAGGCTGCTTTAAAACTATCGGACAATAGCTTGTATTTCTTTACATCCACCTGGCCCATTGAGTACAAAACCACGAACATCACCATCAGCAGGGTGATGAAATCGGAGTACGAGACGAGCCAGCGTTCGCTGCTCCCCTCGCCTTCTGCTTCTGCGTGGCCGGTTCGGCGGCTCATCCTTCCGCCTGCACTTCTTTCGGCGCCGCAGCCGGTTTATTCGCCTTATCTTTTTCTTTCTTTTCCACCCGTCCCGGGGGCAGGTAAGCAGTGAGCTTCTCTCGGACAATGCGTGGATTCTCTCCCGCCTGCAGAGCCAGGATGCCTTCCATTAATAAAGTCCGGTAAACCACTTCCTCTTTACTTTTCACCTTAAGTTTCGCTCCCAGGGGCAGGTAAATCAGGTTGGCGATCAGCAGGCCCCACAGAGTCGCCAGGAATGCACTGGCTATCGAGCGGGCCAGTTTGTTGGGATCGTCAAGCTGTTTCAAGACCCCGATCAGGCCCATCACTGT
>JAQTMA010000082.1:13280-16339 GCA_028714615.1 Anaerolineaceae bacterium
GGTTCGCGTACAACCATAGTTACACCGGTGGTCAATTTGAGGATCGTATCGGGAGTAGCCTCAACCACCTGCACAAGCTCCGCATTGACATAAAACTGAGATCCATTGAGCCGGGTCACTAAAATCATTGAAGCATCCTTTTCGAACCCAAAGCGAGACACCCTTGCTGGGAAACCAAGATCAATCTAGCATATCCAGAAATGACTTTACGTAAATAGACTGTGAAAGAAAGATAAAGAGCAGCTAAATAAAAGCCGGGCAATTTCTCGGATAATCTCTCATTTTATGGCAAGTGGGTATACAATAATGGCAACCCAAATTATTCTTTGCCACATACTGGCCCATCCATCGCAAAAGAAAGATTTTTTAGAGGCGCAGGCTGTTATGCGTCTCACACCGGTGATTGGCAGGGGAACAGACTTCTGCGGGAACCGGGCGCCAGAGATCCATTGCAGTCCGCGGATTGCTGTTTATGAACACCTTTCAGGTACCATTCCACAAGGGAGGAACTCACTTGGAATCATCGAGCATCCTGGTAGTTGAAGACGATACGATCGTTTCCAGAACCATCGAACGGTGCCTAAGGCGGGCTGATTTTCACGTCACGGTCACCAATAGCGGCGTGGAGGGATTACAGATCATCCGGCGCAATCGTCCCGATCTGGTCATTCTCGACGTGGTGATGCCGGGGATGGACGGGTACACCGTCTGCCGCGAGATGCGTTCCGATTCGCTGATTGCCGACATTCCGGTTCTTTTTCTGACAGCGAAAATAAAAGATGAGGAGAAGATCACGGGATTTACCGCCGGAGCCGATGATTACCTTGGCAAACCGTTTAATCTCGATGAGCTTCTATTGCGGGTGCGCGCCATTTTGCGCCGGGTGAAGGCCACTCCCCGATCCGCTGTTGCAGGGAACAGGATGTCGCCACTAATGGAGGACGCCGTGCAAACGCGCTCCTCGCTTGAAGAGACCGAGCCCAAAACCAGGAAAAACGATCGTACGATCAATATCCGCGGCTATTCTCTGGATACGCGCACCTACGAACTGACCACACCCCAGGCAGTTAAAATCCGCCTGACCCCCGTACAGTATGACCTGCTTTACCACCTGATGAGCCACCCCGGCGAGATCTATTCGCCTTCAAGGCTGTTAGACGAGGTGTGGGACTACCCAACCGATGCGGGGAGCCCCGATTTAGTGCGGGTGCACATAAAAAATCTGCGTGAACGGATCGAGGTCAATTCGCATAATCCCACCTTTATCGAGACTGTACCCGGGTATGGCTACACCATCCGAGAGAGTCTCGACTGACGCCGCCCCATGGAAAAACAAATCACAGATGAATCAGAGGGCGAAACGGGGAAGAGCCACATCGCAGATGTGCAGATCTCGCTTGTGCGAGGCATTCGCCAATTGCTGAACAGTGAAGCAGCTATTCTGGCGCTCATCGACCACGATAATCCCGAAAATATCATCCTTAAGAAGACTCTTCTGGATGGCGATCAGTGGAACTCAGTCGAAGCGATCAAGCTCGAGCCGAGCTTGATGCGGATTTGCTTGAAGGGTGCGGAGCCTGTCTATCTCACCGAGGTAAAAACAAGTCCCTCATTCGACCCGATCATCGACTCGGTCCCCGGCCTAACCGCCGAGAACGCCTTTTGCATGCCGCTCCTGACCAATAGCGAAACGCTGGGAGGAATTGAGTTCCTCAATATGCCGGATTTGCCCTCCGGCAAGGAGAAGACCAACCTGCTCAGGTCGCTGGTCAAGGCGTTGGCCACTTCGATTTACAGCATGCACTTGATCCAGCAGTTGAAAGTCACCAATGCCGATCTGGAAGCCAGCCATTGGGAGCTGCTTTATTCGCGCAATATGTTGCGCACCCTGTTCGATAGTATCTCGGCCTCCCTGTATATCATCGACCAGCGCTTTACCATCATCGCCGTCAACCTGAGCCGGGCACAGCGGTTGAATCAGAAGCCTGACCAGATGGTCGGGCAAAAATGCTATCAAGCCATGTACCAGCGAAGCGAGCCATGCACGGCGTGCCGGGCAAAAGAGACCACCAGCCTGGGCAGTCCCACGAATCGTTACCAGCGAGAATGGATCGATAACGATCAGGCAATCGATTGGGAAATCAGCACTTTCCCGATCCAAAACAACACAGGTCTACCCATCCAGGTCATTATTCTGGAACAGGATATTACCGAAAAAAGGCGCCTGGAAGCGAACCTGATTCAAAACGAAAAACTGGCCGCGGTCGGGCAACTGGCTGCCGGGGTGGCTCACGAGATCAACAATCCGCTTACTGCAATTGTTGCTAATGCCCAGATGCTGAAGCAGGACCTGCCCCAGGAGAATGCCGAGTTAATGGAGTCGGTCGAGTTGATCGAGATGGCCGGAAACCGGGCATCTCAGGTGGTGCGCAACTTACTCGGGTTTGCCCGAAAGGACAAGATTGAGTTAACGCCCATCGACCTGAATGAAACGATCCGCACCGCGCTGTTTTTGATACAACACGAACTGGCCTCACGACCGATCACCCTGAAGATCGATCTCCCGGGCGACTTGCCGCCGATTTCGGGCAGTAGCGAGCATCTACAGGGGGTGTGGATCAATATCATCCTGAATGCCATCGATGCAATCGAAAACGGCCAGGGAACGATTAGCATCAGCTCCCGTTATACCGGCGCAGAGTTCCGCGTAACCATCCAGGACGACGGCAAAGGCATCCCTGCGGAGCGCGTCCAGCGCATCTTCGAGCCCTTCTATACAACAAAATCTCTGGAGAAAGGTACGGGGTTGGGCTTATCGGTCTGCCATCGCTTCGTCAAGCAACACGGCGGTAGCATCCAGGTGGACAGTCGGGTGAACGTCGGGACGAAATTCACAATCCTTCTACCGGCGGATGAGCAGTAGGGCAGGCCATCAGGGCCGGCTGCACTGAACATTTAGGAAAAGTATATGCCCTTATTCGAAATAATGTCTCTTCTGAAATAGTTGATAATCAGGTCTTTACCGAGATTTCTGAGCAACAGAAGAGGGAATATGAAGA
>JAQTMA010000083.1 GCA_028714615.1 Anaerolineaceae bacterium
CGATCCTGCCCAGCCGTCCGCGTTTCGAAGTGACTACCTACACCATCAAAAAAGGCGATACGATCTTCGACATCGCCGAGAAGTACGGGCTCAAGGTGCAGTCGATCATGTGGGGCAACTTTGAAACTCTGGGGGACAACCCGGATATGATCTCGCCGGATGTAACACTGGTGATCCTACCGGTCGACGGGGTGTATCACAAATGGCGCGAAGGCGAAGGGCTGAATGGGGTAGCAAAAGGCTATAATGTGACCCCCGATGCGATTATCGACTGGCCCGGCAACCACTTGACGCGCGAATCCATCGGTGATTACGCCAAGCCGAACATTGCTCCCGGAACAATGCTGATGGTTCCGGGCGGCCGGCGCGATTATATCTCCCAGGTCGCCGCAGTTCCACGGAAAAGTCCAGGAGCCGGCAGCTACCTTGGGCCGGGATCTTGCGGAACGATTAACGGAGGTGCAGTCGGCACTGGTTCCTTTGTCTGGCCGGTTACTGGCACGATTACCCAGGGTTTTCTACCAGAGATCAACCATCCCGCCATCGACATTGGAGTTCCCATCGGAACCTCCATCGCCGCGGCGGATACCGGTGTGGTCGTCTATGCGGGCGCCACCTACGACCGGGTGGGGTATGGCAACCTGGTGATCATCGATCACGGCAACGGTTGGCAGACGTTATACGCCCACCAGGGCACGATATACGTGTCCTGCGGACAGGGGATTTACAAGGGGGCCGCAATTGGTACGGTGGGGATGACCGGCCACACGACCGGACCACACCTGCACTTCGAGATGCGCAGCGATACGTTAGGGAAGGTCAACCCGCTGAATTTTCTGCCATAAGGGGTTAGGTGCGGCTTTTACCCGATCTGGATGCTACCCGAACCGACATGGGTAATGATGATTTCGATCTTGCGAGGCGATTGGCGGTAATTGGGTGATTCCCAGGCGCCTTCATCAGCCCTTCCACCGAAGCGCTTCAACCATTCGTTCGGATATTTAATCTCCCCTATCCCAGAATTGCGGACCTCGAGCCGGACGGCGGGTAGAGCCGGTAATTGGATATGAATCGATCCACTGCCGCCGCTCAGGCGCATGGTAAACGAGGCGCCATCAGGAATCGTCCATTCCATCGCTCCCGAACCTCCACTCACCTGGATGTTCAGGGAATTTCCCGCGATTGGAGCGGTGAAGTGAGATGCGCCCGATCCCATCACCACCTTCAGCTTCTGCAAAACCAGCCGGCTGAGATCCACCTGGCTATCGCCCGAGCCCCCGTCGACAGATAGGTCCAGGGGAATCCGAGTCGTCAATCCAATTTGCCAATTCAGGGATGGATCCCAATAGAGCGGGTTAAGTAGCAAAAAATCAGCTTCATTCCTGGACAGGCGCACTGTCTTTTTGGTCGTTCCGCTGGAATGGAAATTGATCGTCCCCACGTAGGTAAGTTGAGCATCGATCAGGTTTTGGGAATCAGAGAGTGCAGTGATGGTCACCGGGCTATCGGAGAAAGCCAGCAGCACGCTGGCCGATTGCGCTGCGCTAATCGGGGTAATGAAATGTTCGGTCCTGGCTTGCACGTCGGGGGAGATGCCAAGAGTGCGTCCACCCAGGGTGAAGCCAATTACGAGCAACACCGCCAGCCCACCTAGCGCTGCACCCACCAGGGGAGAACGCCGGCTCAAGAGGATATCCAGACCGACGAAGATGAGCAGCAGGGGCCATAAACGAAAGACCACGGGCAGATTGATCTGGACGATTGTCCCCAGGTTACTGAGCAACCAGAGCAGTCCAATACCGATAAAAATGACCGGCCAAAAGAGTGAACGGTATGGTCGATGCGTATGGCCTTGCATGTACGCCTCTCAATCTTAACTCGCCGGCCGAGACAGCCGCCGGACTCGGTAGATTAATTATATGCCATCCCTGTCCGTATGGGGATACAGGTTCTTGCAAATTTTTCGGAGGGGCGTCTCACTTGTTCCACCCACAGGGCGGTTGATCAACCTTTGGAGACTCCGATCATACTCGTAGGGACGCACAGGTATGATCGCCTGCTTATCGCGCCGACCTGGTGCAGTGGCGGGATAGACCTACCGTAGCCCAGGCACATCGTCCCGACGCCCTTACGGGATCCTTGCCTGGGGTTCTTGGTGGAAGAACCCCAGGCAAGGATGCCTGGGCTACGGCACTACGGTACTTTTCAAGAGCCCCAACAAAGGATGGATGGGCTACGGCATTGCTCAAGAGCCCCAGGCAAGGATGCCTGGGCTACGAGAACCGCATGCAAGGATGCCTGGGCTACTGTTATGATCGTTTCAGGGGATTAAAATGATGAACATCTGAGTGAGGGGGGCACCCAGATGTTCATCTTTATTAGTTTATCACGCCCTCAAACAGAATGCAAGGGTTTAGTAAACATTCGTCCCGAATAATTGCAAACTGCAACGTTTCTCGGCGTCACAAGGCGACTCAACGCCTTATTGGCACCCAACCGTTGCCAGGGGTGTATTCCCGACCTGGAACGAGCCAACCAGGGTCTTGAGCCACCAGAGCGTTTCACCTGAGGCAGCAAGCTGATTGGCGCTGGTTTGTTGGGCTTGCGCTAACCCGGTCGCCAGGCACCACTGTGAGCTGCCGGCTTTGAGCAGCATCCATTGATTGTTCCCCCCCTGGGTCACCAGGCTGCCATCCGGAAGCGCCTGTAAGCCAGGGAAGACGCCGGGGTTCTCCGCCCCGGGTACGGCGGGGAGAGTCACCGCTACCCAGGTTTGCCCGGCATCCTGGCTAAGGCGCACTGGAAAATCGGCGCTACCGGAGAGCAAGAGCGCTTTCATGGGTTCACCCGAAAAGGTGACCAATTGGTTCGGCCCAGGCATGCGCAGCTCAACCGAAGGTCCAGGGTAACTCCATGTACTGCCGCTGTCATTGGAGATCATGATCCACTGCGGAGCAGGGGAGCCCATTCCGCTAATAGTGCTTGCCGTAGGTCCCCAGCGCATGCAGGAACCGGTCTGTCCCTGCGGGCAAACGGGGGTGCTGGGCGTCCAGGTGAGGCCGCCATCGGTGGTCTGCTCGACGAGCGGGGCGGACGGCTGGTCTTGCCCGCGCGCCTCAACGGTGAAGAAGGCTTCCACCCGGTCGCCGGCAGCCCAAAAGCCGCCAAAGTTTTCGGGCGAGGCGCCTTCTGGAAGCGGGACCGGTTTCCAGGTGACGCCCGAGTCGGTGGTGAGGAATCCCATGAAAAATACCGGGGGCGCGCCATATTCTTTGCTGGCTGCATGGTACGTAGCGTAGTAGCTACCGGGTTTTCCCCCATCCATGACGACCGAAACGCAGGCGGTGCTCCCCGCGGCTACGCTGAAGGTGTAACCGGCGATGACAGATTTCTCCGTAGCGGTCGGGACCGTAACCCAGGTCTTGCCGTCATCGCGCGTAGCCCGGATGTTGTTGGTATCGCAATAAGCCACCCAGCCAGGGAAGCTCGGTGTCGTAAAAAGTTCGTAGCCGCTAATCGTCCCGCTATACTGAAGCCAGGCTGGCTTGCCCAATTGCAAGCTCTGCCAGGTTAAACCCGCACCTACCTGAAAAGGGGTCTGAGCCAGCAGTAGCGGTTGGGTGGCCTGCACCACCTGTGGGCGGGCAGCCTGCAGCGCCAGGGTATATTGCCCGGCTTTGAGCTGACCCACGCCAGGCATAGATTGGGGCACCACAAAGCGACCGTCCAGGTTGCCATCCAGTCCTTGCGAGATATCCCCGAGTTGGATTGGCTGGCCACCCTGGGGCGGGAGCAGCACCAGGGAATATCCGAAAGCCAATGAACCGATTACCTGGTCTAGTGGAGCCCAGCCTGTCACCTTGACCTCCTGCCCGGCCGTTCCGGAGGTAGGGTTGAATTCCAATGAAGGGATGGTCTTGCTTTCTCCGCCCGCTGTATTTACCTCTACGTGCAGCTTGGCGCTGACCTGCGTCTCGCGTATCGCGCAGCCTTTCTGGTCGGCGCCCAGGCATTGCACACCCACCAGGTAATCCCCACTCACCATCGGCTGGGCGCCGTTGTCTTGGATCCACGATATGGCCGGAACATTGAACTGTATGCGAAAACGCCCGGGTTGATCTGCAGACCAGACTACACTTTGACCCTGTAAAACGATACCGTTCATACATCCTTGCCAGCAAACGTTGGCATGCAGCAAGCTCTCATTCGACTGAGCCTGAGCAGCGCTCGGTCCACCCGGCAGGTAGCCGTCTATAGCCACCGCTGCCCCCGGTGAGGTTGATTCAGGTTTGAGCTGGATCCACGCGCCCACCGGAGTAATGACGACGCCTGTAGCGGTCGGGCTTTGAAGCGGGAGCGGCCCCGTCGATGTTGGGCTGGATTGGGAGGCAGTTGATACTGGAGGCGCCACCGGTGTGGAGGTCACGGCGGGCTGGCAGGCGCTGACAACCAGAGCCACAAGCATGACGGTTGGTATGATCCTTATCTTCCACATGGTGCCTCCCGTAACATTGTTAAACCTGCCAGGCAAACTGCCTGGAGGATTGCTGATCCGTTTGATGGTTTACTGTACCACGATATTCACCCGAAAGATGATCGAAGGCAGCATGCAGGCCGGTTTTTGAGAGCGGCAAAGTGGATCTCCGGTCGCGCTCAGGGTGGTCTTCCCAGCCATATGCGCCTCATAAACGCCTTGCGCCCCGCGAATGACCGTAATGCCAACAACTCGGCTAACGATAGCCTCATCCGCAATGCTCGGCGACCAGTTGTAGGTTTCGCCCAGGTTAAGCAAGAACCGTTGGCCGGCGTGCAACGATATGGTGGCGCCATCATCCTGCAGGGTGACAACCAAACCCCCTCCCACGGGAGTTGATTGGTCCGGTTGCCCGGTGACAGCAGGGTAAGGTGGTATCGCAGTCGCAGCCGGGCTTGTCGGACTGCCGGTCCCGGTTGGGATCACCGGGAGCGGGGTTTGAACCTGTCCACGAATGATGGTTGGTTGGCCGGTGCACGCCGCCAGAGCAAGGACGCCAACCATGAAACCGCAACGATAAATGATTCTATCAATAGTGTTCATTCTTTTCTCCCATCGAAAACGGCGGAGACCGTCCATTTCAAACGGCGGCCACGTAGATCAATGCATTCAAGACGACCGTGCTTTTGAAATGGTTCCTGGGATTGGGTTGCAAGGCTCGTTCCAAAACCCAGGCAGATCAAAGCGCCAGGATGGGGGAGACACCCTGGCTTACGAACACCTTGCTTTATGGTTCAAGACGCGATTTCTTCGTAGCTCGCAAGACCATCTCAATGAACAGGGCAGCAGACCAGCCGAAGCTGGTGGCTGCTTTTGCGCCGGGTTCGCCGGTTTCCGGGTTGTAATACTCGTAGATGTCCGGGTAGCCGACGATCATTTCCAAAGTACGCTCCCGTAATGCCTGGGCGACCTGGTCAAAACCCGAGCGCTCTAATCCCTCCTGGAGCAAGTAGTTGACGTTCACCCAGGTCGGGCCACGCCACATGGTGGTAGGGCTGTACGCGGCCTGATTGAGAGCCACCGTCGGCACCGGGTAACGCGGCCAGAAAGTAGCCGGGTCGGTCAGATGGTTGACCAGGTTCTTCGCAATCGCCGGATCCAATTGCCCGGTAAGCAGGGGAAACAGGCTAAAAGGTGTGATGAGAGAAAGTAGATTTCCCTGACGAAAAGCGCGATACAAGCCTGCCTGGGGATCATACAGCTTCTGGTTCATTTTGGCCATCAGGGCAGCCGAACGTTGCTCCCAATTGAGGGCGCCGCTTTCATCACCGAGCACGTGAGCGATGTGCCCCAGGCTCTCCATCTGGAGGTAGAGATAGGTGTTCAAATCCGGCGAAGCAACCGGCATACCCTCATCCCAGAGCGGGCTATCATCCAAACCAGACGAATAGGGGTGCTGGTATTCGCAGAGCCCATCGTTGTCCGAATCGTTCTTCTCGAACCACCATTGGTTCCAGTGTACGATGGGCTCGTAAATCTCGTCCAGGAACTCCTTATCGCCGTCCCTCTGGAATACCTTCCAGGCCGTCCACCCCAGAAGAGGCGGTTTGGTTACGTCAGCGTCGATAGGGTATGGAAGGTGTTCGACGATTCCTTCATCGTGGACGGCATCCGGGATCATGCCGTCCGGGCGCTGGTGGTCGAGCATCACGCGGATCTGATCGTGAGCCAACATCGGATCAACGTGGCTGTAAGCCAGCGCGTGGAAGTAGGCGTCCCATTGCCACACACCGATGTAGTAGATCTTCGAAGGCGTCATCGCCTCGCGGGTGGTAAAAAAGCGGGTGGAGATCAAACCGGCGCGCATGATCCACCAGGCATAATAATACTGAGTGCGGTAAGGTTCCGGAACGGGTGGAACTGCGGCAAACCAATCATGCCAGCGCCGCGCCGAATCCAGAAAGGTCGCCTCCAAGGCGGGCATGTACCGGTTAAAACCCAAACGAGGGGTGATGTTGAGCAGAATGCCGCAGGTGGGACCATCCTTCAAGCGCAGGTGGACTTCCAGGTTACCGCGCTCATTCATGTTGATCGTGTTTTCAAGAATGGGCCGGTTCGTCGTGTAAGCCATATTCCGGCGGATATTCCCGGTCACATGGAGTACTCCACCGCGGCGGTCGAGAATGCCATCATTCATGTGGGCTTCAAAGGTAATGCCACAGGCAACGGGTGGGATCGAAAGAAGCATGGTCTCCATGTCCGCAAATGTCAGCGAGAACTGCCCGATACGGGTATCCAGATCCAGCCGGTGAGGGAAAGAGGTGAGCTTGAATTCCAATGGAATGCCGTCCCCATCTGTCAGGCGGAAGTTTTCCACGATGGGCGGGCGCTTACGGTAGCCTGCCAGGTCTTGATCCAGTTTGTACCAGCGCTCGACCAGGCGCAGGATGAGTGAAGAGGCGGTTTGTTGCATGACGAGGATACGCGATCCTCGCTCACTAAAAGGGATATGGGTCAGGTCGATGCGGTTTTTCAATAAGAGGAGATAAGGGGATACAGTCTCAACAATCATGAATGACTCCAAAAGCAGAAATCGTGCGCAATGTGTTTAAATAGCCCCGTTTTTGACTGGATATATTGTACTCAGGATTCCGCTCGCGCGAGCCCCCAAATTTGGGGGAGGGTGAGGTGCGGGATCGAACCAACGACGTAGCCCGGGCATCCCTGCCCGGGGTTCTAAGGACGGCCCCGGGCAGGGATGCCCGGGCTACAGGTCTACAAAAGCTGATCCCTCAAGAGGCTCACCTCTACTGCGTGCAAGCTCGTTATCTACAACGGCAAAGGCGTGGACGGCACCAACCACATGGCCTGGTACGGGCTCAGGCGGATTCCCCCGGCGGTCGCCTCAACCTTTTCCCCGCTGATCTGATCTTCCCAGGCAATCTCTCCACCAGGCAAATCCATATCCACCCAGGCATAATGCACTTCCCCTGACACATTGATCAAGCAGACAAGTAAGGGATTTCCGCCTGGTGCTTCCCGCAGCAGAGCAAAGACAGCTTCTCCTGCCTCCAGAACGCGTTGTGAGCCGGATGGATCAAATGCCGATAGTGAAGCGCGCACCCGCAGCAGATGGGCGTAGCGGCGATAAATCATCCCCCGTAGGGAAGCCGGATCGTCCAATTCGGCCGCCAGCAAGTGATAGGCAAACTTTTGCCGGTTAATGGCGCGGTTTGAGCCGCTCTTCGCCACCCCTTCTGCCCAGCCGCGCGAACCAACCAGGCTGTGGAAGTAAATCCCCGGGACACCCTGAACAGAAAGCAAAATAGTCTGGGCGGCCATGAAACGATCCACCTGGCGCTCGAGCGGTTCATCCACCCCGGGAGGAGTCAGCGCATCCAAATAATTGATATTGAGCTCGTACACGCTCTCGCCCCCACCCGGGTTGCTTTTGCGGCTGACTCGCCCTCCACGCTGCTCAACTGCGGCCACCATGCCGTCGATTTCTGGCTCGGGCAGGATGCCACGCACCGGGTTCAAGCCGATGCCATCGTGGGATGCCAGGAAGTTGAAGAACGTCACTTCTTTGGAGGGCAGCTCCAGGCTGGCAGCCCATCGCGATAAATACCCGGCCTGCCCGGTAAGAAAGGCGTGCAGCACCAGCGGCGGTAGGGCAAAGTTGTAGACCAGTTGAGCTTCTCCGTGGCCGCCGCCAAAATAGGATAGGTTTTCCAGATGGGGCACGTTGGTTTCGGTCACCAGCAGAACGTCAGGGGCGACGATGTCCAGCACAGCCCGCAAGAAGCGGATGATCGTGTGCGTCTGGTATAGGTGAATGCAAGCTGTCCCCGGCTCCTTCCAGAGATAGGCAATCGCATCCAGGCGCAGCCATTGGGCGCCATTGGCCACGTAATACAGCAAGGTCTCGGTGATATCCAGTAAAACATCCGGATGATGATAGTTGAGGTCGACCTGGTCCGCGCTGAAGGTGGTCCACACCGGCCGAGGACCTTGCTTCGTCTCGAACATCGTCAGCAGGGGCAGCGATCTGGGACGGACGACGTGTGACAGGTCCGTGTCAGGCGGAACGGAGATGTAAGCCTCGCGGAAGCGCGGGTCGCCGTCCAGGAAAGCGCGAAACCAGGCATGCTGGCTGGAGGTGTGGTTGATGACCCCATCGACCATCAGGCGGAAACGCCTCGCCAAATGGTTGATCTGTTCCCACGAGCCCAATCGGGGGTCTACCGTAGTGTAATCTGAGACCGCGAAACCGTCATCGGAGGTAGAGGGGAAGAAGGGCAGGATGTGTAGACCGGTTACCAGGCCAACCAGGTACTGATCGGCGAAAGTGGACAGCGTGCCCAGGGGGGGTTCACCAGGTTTCGTAAGCTGGTCGGGATAGACGATCAGCATCGCGTCGCGCTCGCTGAGGGGATTTCCCCGCACAGGCAAGATGGCTGCATAGCTTGCGAGAAATGCATCCAACCGTTCGCATAGTTGGTGGAAGGCGATTTCACCTTCCGAATCGCCATAAAGCGACGTCAGATAAGGGCGTAAGGGGGTGTAATCCGGTGAGGGGGTCATTCTTCTTCTGGAAATGTGGAATGTTCAGCCGGAGGGCCAAACGACGACGGTCGGTTGGGCATTATCGGGGATCAAGGAATAGACTTGCTCCAGCGGGATGTTCCGGCCGCGCGCGATGAGGGTAGCCAGCGCCAGACCATGCGAAACGACCAGGATGCGACCCAGCGGGTGGTTCCGGGCAATCTCATCCGCAGCAGCATACACCCGCGCGGCGACTTCGGCAACGGATTCGCCCCCGGGAGCACGCGCGGCAACCGGGTTTTTGCGGCGGGCGGCCATCTCCGCAGCATAGCGCAGGGCAAGGTCTGTCACCAGCAGCCCTTGCCATTCCCCCTGGTGGATCTCGCGCAAGCGTGCATCCAGGCGCAGTACCAGGCCCAGGCGGTTAGCCAGGATCTGCGCCGTCTGGCGCGCACGCTGCAGATCGCTGGAATAGATGGCCATGAAGGCTTGCCCTTCCATTGCTTTCGCCAGAGCCCGCGCCTGAGCAAGACCTGCCGGGTTCAGCGGCATGTCTGCCTGCCCCTGGTAGCGACCTTGTATATTCCAGTCTGTCTGGCCGTGGCGGATGAGGTGGAGTTCGGACATAGGGGCAGTGGTTAGTGATCAGTGATTAGTGGTGAAGCACTCCCCGGAAGCAGCGTGCACTTGTGCTCCAGGCAATATTCCTGGATCTCAGCCATAGGCGGGCGCTCACGCTCGACTACGTCTTCCACCTCCAGGAAGTAATTACCTTCATCGAAGTGGATCAGTTTCATCGTCTTGTTGACCTCCTCAAGGAAGGCGCGATCGAAACGATGCTCCAGCTTGTGCATCACGGCTTGCAGGATAGTAAACGACATTTTGCTCAAGGCTTCCAGCGATTGGTTGTGATGCACCCGCTCGAGCAGATCCACCTGTGCAATGGCGGCCAGGCCAAACTTCTCGAACATATCGATCAACAAACCGATTTCCACCCCGTAGCCGGAGAAGAACGAGCACTGCTCCAATGCAGTGCGGCGGCCTCCGTACTCGCCGGAAAGCGGCTGGATCACCCCGGATAGCTCGGGGAAGAACAGATTGATCAGCGGGCGCGCGGTCAGCTCAGTGACCCGTCCGCCAGCGCCCGCTTGAACCAGGTCACCGGTACGCAACGGGCGTTGGTAAAAGCCCTTGACGAATTGCAAGGCGGGATTGAGCAGCAGCGGACCGATCACCCCGTAGACAAAGCGCGGATCGATATTGACGATGTCGGTATCGATCCAAATGAGGATATCTCCATGAGTAACCATCAAGCTCTTCCATAGGGCTTCCCCCTTACCGCTGCGCGGTCCATAAGCGGGTAGCACTTCCTGGTGGATGTGCACCGGGATGCCCTGGGCGGAAGCGATTTCACGGGTTCGATCGGAGGAGTTTGAATCCATCAGGACGATCTCATCCAACAAAGGGAAACTGGACTGGAGTGCTTCTCGCACCGTGCGGATCACCTCGCCTACCGTCTCTTCTTCATTCAAAGCAGGCAGCGCCAGGCTGATGGTAACCCCCTGCTCGCGCTTCAAACGCACCAGGCGAGCCAGATCGTCGAACTCATCCGCGTGAAAGGTGTTCTCCGCAAACCACCGGTCGACCAGCAGAGAAATGGCCTGAGCGCCGGCGCGCTCCCCCTCCGGACCGGTCCATTGAGCTGGCTGAGGGCGTCCCGCGCTGAGCACAACCAGCGCACCCGGCGCCTGGGTGAGCATGCGCTCCACAAATGCGCCACTGGCGCTCCCCGCCGGACCACTGGAGGCGCCTAAGAGTAGCAGATTAGCCTCGCGCGCCTGCTCCAAGATCGTCTCCGCCGGGCTGACTGACGTAGCTACCTGAAAAGTTACGCCTGCCAGGCTGGGAAGCACGCGCTGCAGACCGCGAAAGGGTGCGTCAACGGCGGGGGCAGCATCCGGACGAGATACGTGCAATGCCACCAGGTCGTTGTGCGGCAAGGCCAGAGCCAGGCGCAGGGCTAATTCCGCATTGGGACCGCCGCGCACCGGGACGAGCACCCGTTGGATGGCCGTTGGCCACGGCCCGCGCGTCAAGGCGACCGGGCAGGGCGGATTGGCGAGCACGGAGGCAATCGTCAGGTTGAGGATGCCAAAATGCTCCGGCCACTCCAACACCAACAGGTCTGGTGGTTCGCTGGCCAGAGCGCGGGTCAGGTCATCCCAGGCATGTTGTGAAACAATCACCCTGGACTGGGTTGAGAATGGTAAATGAGTACGCAACCCTTCCAACTGCTTGCGCAGGGCGCGGACCGCGCCGGTGGCTGCCGTGAGCGATTTTTCTTCGGGCACGCTCACCAGGCCGATCAATTGCACTCGCCCGCCCAAGCAGCGGGCCAGTGACAGGGCGGTTTCGGGTACCTGTCCTGCGGAGACCGGTACGACCACGCGTAAAAATGGGGTGAAAGAACGCTCGGCTCGGGTCATTGGCTCTCCAATAAGGGGGCTATCCGCTGTCGATAAACCGCCTGCCAGGTGAACTCCGTACGCACGCGCAAGCGCATCTGGTAGGTTGGATCCTGGTTCAGCCGTTTGGCAATCACATCGGCGACGACTTGCGGGGCTTCTTCCGGGGAGAAATACGTCCCCCATTCCCTGGCCAGGTCTCGGAGGGCATCCAACCCGGTGCAAAAGATTGGGAGGCGGGCCAACCCGGCTTCGAGGATGGGAATGCCGAAGCCTTCCTCGCGACTGGTGATCAGCAGGGCATCTGCCAGTTGATAAAAGTCAACCACTTCCTGCGGACGCAAGCCTTCCGGCCGGATTTCAGCGAGGAAATGTACTGCACCGGCCAATCCAAGAGATTGGCGCAGGTGGCGGAGGGTTTGAAAATAGGTATCGTTATTCGGATTGTGCGCTCCAGGCGGGCCGGTGATCACCAGTTGTGCATGGGGCAATTGTCCTCTCAACGCCTTCAGGATATGGAGCCCTTGCTCGAGATTTTTCCGCGCGGTAAGCCGCACGGGGGTGAGCAGCAGGGGTTGGGCAGAGACCATCCCCAGTCGTTCGTACAAGGACCAGGTCTCGGAGGATATGCGCAAGAATTCCTTCAAATCAATCCCGGCCGGGATCACCGCGATGCGCGCCTCGGGGATGCCCAGAAGGTGGGCCAGCTCGATGCACCGCGGTTGCGAAACAACCACCTGGGTTGCTCCGGGCCAGGCCTTGCGCAGCAGCTCCCAGGGCCAACCCGGGTGCAGTTCGTTCTGATAGCGCGGCGCGGTGCAGGCCAGGTCGTGGTGCCAGAGGATCAGGCGCGGCGCTCCAGGCATCTGACTCAGGCGATATAAGGCGGCGGTCAATGCCAAATTCATGTGTAGCGAGGCCACATTGTGCGCAATGACGACCTCCACCCCTACCAGGACCTCCTGCAAGTCGGCCTGGATCGCTACCGTTGCCGGCTCGAAACCTGCGGGCACTTCCCCGCGATCGAGGCTGGCCTTCAATGCCAAAACCTCAGGATTCCGCGAGTCAAGGCCAGGGATTACGATCACCGGGATGCGCCCATCCCAGGCTGCGCCCCGCCCGGTGATAATCAACGCCTGATGCCCAAACTGGGTGAACAGCTCAGCCTGACGCGAAATTACCGATTCCACCCCCCCGACGACCGGCGGGGCAGCGTAGTGGATCAATGCAATCTTCATCAGCCCTCCTTGGAATTGACTAACGGCATCGTTGATTGACTCCCCCTGGAGGCTGCTCGCGGTAGCCATAGTATAGCGGAGGTGGGTGATTTGTGTCAATTGGTGGCTGGTATAATCGAATCATGTTCCCCCATATTGAGCGATGCATCGGAACCATTCTCCTCGTGGCGCTGCTATTGGATGGCTGCACCCCGGCAGTTACCCAGGCGCCTACCCCTACCATTGAGCCTTCCCCGGTCCTGACACTGTATCACACCCCGACGGTAACCCCGTCCCCCTCGGGACTCCCTCCCACGCGCACCCCGCTGCCTTCGCCAACGCTTACGCCCGTGACCTATGCGGTCAGAGCGGATGATGATCTCTTCGGGATATCGCTGCGGTTCGGTGTTAGCCTTCCGGCATTGAAAACCGCTAATCCCAAGGTCAACCCATATTTCATGGGGGTGGGCACACTTTTGACCATCCCGGTCACCCCACCGGCCTCGGGCACGGGAACCCTCACGGCGGCAACGCCGAGGTCCGCGAATGCACCGCGGGACGTAGCCAGTTCGGTGAGCATATCCTTACCCACCTGCTATCCTTCGGCGGACGGCGGGTTGTGGTGCCTGGCATTAGCTCATAACCAGCAAACCCAGAGTCTGGAGAACCTGTCGGTCATCTTCCGGCTTGCGGGGAAAAACCCAGATGTTTTGACAGACCAGGCGGTATTTTCACCCTTCAACGTATTGCCTGGGTCGGGGTTGATGCCGGTCGTGATTTACTTCCCAGCGCCAGCGCCATCTGAATATGGAGTCGAAGTCCAGGTCGACAGCGCCCTGCCGGTCGCGCCGAATGACGTACGCTACCTGGCTGCCAAAATCCAGCAGGAGCAGATCCAAGTGGATGGACTCGCTGCGCGAGCAACCGGGCAGGTGGCATTGGCAGATGCTACCGCCCAAGCAGGGGAGATTTGGGTGTTAGCAGTCGCCTATGGAGAGGGGCAGCAGGTGGTCGGCCTGCGCAAGTGGGAGAGCCCAACCGGTCTGGCTGGTGGTGAGAGCCTGCCGTTCGATCTGACGGTCTACAGCTTGGGGCCGGATATCCAGCGGGTGGAGCTGCTCGTCGAAGCGCATAAGTAAGAACTCTGTAGTAAGCTTTTTATTTACTACCCCAAATTACGTAACTATCCTTCACGCACATCGGCGCAGCCGTAGTGGTATTCACGCAGACCTGGTATGGCACCAGGGTCCCGTTCGGCGCGACGACGGGAGGTAACGAAACGGCAGCCTTCCCGCTGGCGTCGGTTGGCTGGAAGTGAAAACTGGTCTGGCTGCCGTCCGGCGTATACAAGGTGATGCTCGCTTCCACCCCGGGCGCCGGGCTTAGGTTCTCGGCCTGGGTGACCTCGATGTGAATTACCTGTTCTGCTCCGGAGGGGGCCAGAGCGTGTTGTTCCCAAACGGTTACGTGATAACCGGCGGGAGTGACCGTCACCGTGCCGGCCGCGTCCTGCGAGGGAGAATGCAACTTGAGATACAGCCTCCCCAGGGGGGTTGGGCGGATGCGCAACGTTTCGGATGCGTTCGGGTCGTAATCCAGGCAGTAATTGGTGAAACACTGCCGGTAAACATTCTCTACCTGAAATAACTCGGTGGTGGGCATCCCTGACAACTCCAACCCTCCGTGTTCGGTAATGTAGACTTCAAACACTTTGGGGACGTGGTGGCCCATTCCCCCCTCGATTGGGTAGAATACCATACGGTCGTCTTCCTGCTTCGGAACGTTCGGGGACGGTGGAAAACCAACCTCCGGCGGAATGGGGCGGAGAGCAATCGTACGTAAGTTGGTTGGATCCGCGGAAACCACGACATTTTCGTAGATCTGTTCGAGCCTGCCATCCGCAGCAATGTAAGGCTCGCTCAAAGGACGCCCGGTAAATCCGGGTCCCAGGCGCGCCAGGCTGGAGATGAGCGGTTCGGGAAATACCGGTTGGGGGGCAACGCGAGCAACCTCCGGTGTTGTGTAGCTGCAAAACGCGTCGCATTTCCATGCGCCAAAGGCCAGCAGATGCACTTGCTTGGGCGGATCGGAGAGCAGCCGGTACATGCCGACGTTCTCGAAGTATTGCTCGATGCGCCCGCGATCGTAATCGATGTGCACCTGGGTCAGTGGCCGTCCGGCAAAACGCGTCTGCTGAAGCTTATCGTAGAGCGGAACAAATTCATCATAAAGGATATACCCATCGACAATGCGCTCGCCGCTCTGCTCCGGCAGGACAATCGGTTGGTCGGTGAGGTGCAGCTCCTGACCAAGCCCTGCCAGGGAATATTTTTCGGAAGCCGGGGCAAGCGCATCATAACGCATCAGAGCAGACTCGGTGTATTGCATCTTGACGTTGCCGTATTCCATGAGCGGGCTGATGGCATACCCCAGCACAGCCTCCCCCCCGAGCAAATCATAAAACTCGCGAAAAACGGATTCGACCGCATAAACCCCCTCCGGCTGGCGCGTCGAATTCTCCCCCTGACCTGAAGCGCAGCCCCCCGCAATCAGGAGAATCAACAGTGCGATGGCGAGCAGCTTGCGGTTGCAGGACGTGATGCGATGCATGGATCCCCGCGATGATTGAACGCCCAGCCAGATGGGACCGTAACAGATATCGTTCCCACCCAATACGACTATTTTATTATAGCTGTTCTACCCCCCCGGTCAATGGATTTCGGTTCATTAGGGATCGCTCTGACAGATATTCAGAAAGCCGGGAGCCCCGGTCATACCCAACCTCAAAAATTGCATTTTTCGCACAGGATAATCGTCCGATGAATTAGGATGTATGCCACTATCCGCTGGACCGACATTCCATTAAGATTATCAAAATGTTAATGCCAACTATGGACCAGATCTCCCTTTTTCAAGGATTAAGCCCGGCGCAGGCCGGCTTGCTCCAATCGTTGATGGAACCTTGCGAGTTCCTTCGCGATTCAAGTATATTTGAGCAGGGTGAGGCCGCTCAATATCTCTACGTCCTGGTTCGGGGTGAAGTCCTGGTGCGGTACAAAGCCTACGATGGACCGGTGATTACGGTTGCCCACGTCGGTCCAGGGGGTGTTTTCGGCTGGTCAGCCGCGCTCGGGCGTCCGGCGTATAGTTCTGGCGCGATCTGCGCTACCAACTGCCAGGCTTATCGGATTATGGGCAGAGCCTTACACCACCTTTGCAATCAAAACCCAGACTCAGGCATGATCATCCTGGAACGCTTAGCCGACGTCATCGCCGAGCGCCTGAGCAGTACGCACAGCCAGGTTTTGGAAATGTTGACCCAAAGTCCGGATTCAAACGGAGAATGCCTGAGGAGGGTGTCCCGCAATGGTAACCAATAGCCCAACCTATTCCACGGAAGAAAGCCTGCGGGCCCTGATCAATAACCTGGATGCCTATATCGCCCAGTACCATGGCGGTGCTGTCGAAATGGTATCGTTTGACGGGAAAGTGCTCAAGGTACGTCTGGGCGGGGCGTGCCTGGGTTGTCCCCTCTCCCCCATGACCTTGCATGGTTGGGTCACCGGTACAGTCAAGCAATTTTTTCCGGAAATCGAACGAGTCGAAGCAGCGGATTAAGGACACGATGTCCCG
>JAQTMA010000084.1:0-7114 GCA_028714615.1 Anaerolineaceae bacterium
TTGAGGGGTTAGCGTAGGATTTACCCAGGTAACGCCTACGGAATGCAATTTATCCATTTATTGTGAAATTTGCCACCTTCATTCTCTTGTGATATACTTTGCTCGTTTAGAAATCTGACCAATATTGTAGGGATTTCTTATGATCAATCAGTATCTCCCCCTCTTTATCATTATCGTCGTCGCCGGTCTGGTCGGCGTGATCGCCATCTCCCTGGGCACCCTCTTTGGCCCCCGGCGGCCAACTTTACGCAAAGGGCTGCCGTACGAATCGGGCATGACTCCCTACGGCCCGGGTTCGCGCCGCGTCTCTGTGCGCTACTACTTGATCGCCGTGCTCTTCATCCTGTTCGACGTCGAGGTGGTCTTCTTCCTGCCCTGGGCGGTCGTGTTCCGCAAGCTGGGCCTATTTGCCCTGGTGGAGATGTTGGTATTTATCGGAATTTTACTGGTTGGGTATGTGTACGCCTGGAGGAAGGGAGCTTTGGAATGGGAGTAGAGCAAAAACTTGGCAACATGGGGATCGCCACCCTGCCTTTGGAGCAGGCGGTCAATTGGGCGCGCACCAACTCGATGTGGCCCATGCTCTTTGGCCTGGCCTGTTGTGCGATCGAGATGATGTCAGCCCAGGCTTCGAACTACGATATGAGCCGTTTCGGCATGGAGCTGATGCGCGCCAGCCCGCGCCAATCCGACTTGATGATCGTCGCCGGGCGCGTCAGCCGGAAGATGGCGCCCGTCTTGCGCCGTTTGTACGACCAGATGCCAGATCCGAAGTGGGTGCTGGCGATGGGCGACTGCGCCTCGAGCGGCGGCGTCTTCAACAACTACGCCATCGTGCAGGGCGTCGATGAAGTCGTCCCGGTGGACGTCTACGTGGCCGGCTGCCCGCCTCGCCCTGAAGCCTTGATCCATGGGATCATCACCCTTCACGAGAAGGTGAGGGGCGAACACCTGTCAAAATGGAAATAGACCATGCATGAGAGACTGCAACCTGCTGTAACTGCCCTCCAGGAACGCTTCGGTGCGCAAATCCACGAATTTGCCGGGGAGGTTAACCTGATCTTGACACCCGACCAGATTATGGACGCCTGCCGGGCGTTGAAAGAGGAATTCCACTTCCCCTTCCTGGCGGCGGAGACGGCGGTAGACTATTGGCCGCAGGAAGAACCCCGTTTCCACGTGGTCTACAAGCTGTTTTCCCTGGACGGTGAAAACCAGATGATCGGGCTGCGCGTGCCTCTCTCCGGCAACGCGCCTCACATCCCTACCATTCAGGGTATTTACCGGGAGGCGAACTGGCGGGAGCGCGAGATGTTCGATATGTTCGGCATCTGCTTCGATAACCACCCGGATCTGCGCCGCATCCTCATGCCGGCGGATTGGGAGGGCCATCCGCTACGCAAGGATTATCCCTTAGGCTACGAAGAGGTGCGCTTTACTTTTAACGGTAGCGATCTCGAAAAGCGCAAACCGCATCCACGCGATTAGCGCGAGCGGTTTTCTATTCGTTGGGAGTCGATCATGCTTGAATCTCAAGAAGTCAATCTGCATGAGCTGAACCTGGATGAGCTGCGCCACCTGGTCTCGGAGCGGGCTCTCACCGGGGAGACCATGCTGCTGAATATGGGCCCGCAGCACCCCTCTACGCATGGGGTGCTGCGCCTGCTGGTCGAGCTGGATGGCGAGATCGTGGTGAACTGCATCCCGGATATCGGTTTTCTGCACACCGGGGTGGAAAAGAATATGGAATCCAAAACTTACCAGAAGGCTGAGGTGATGACCGACCGGTTGGATTACCTTAACCCGATGGGCAACAACCTGGCCTTCTGCCTGGCGGTTGAAAAGCTGGCGAGTCTGGACGTGCCCCCCCGCGCTCAAACGCTGCGCGTGATCCTGGCGGAGCTGGAACGGCTCTCCTCTCACCTGCTCTGGTTGGGCACCTCCGCCCTCGACCTGGCTGCCATGTCCGTTTTCCTGTATACCATGCGCGAGCGGGAAATGATCCAGGATATCAAGGAGATGATCTCCGGGGCGCGCATGATGACCACCTACATCCGCCCTGGCGGCCTGTGGCGCGACGTTCCGGTCGAGTTCGAAGCGGCCGTTCGCGATTACCTGGACATCCAATCCAGGCGAATCGATGAATACGAATCCCTTCTGACCACCAATTCCCTGTTCCTGGACCGCACCCAGGGCATCGGCGTGGTCACGACCCAGGATTGTATTGACTATGGGGTGACCGGACCGGTCATCCGCGCTACCGGCTATTCCTATGACCTACGCAAGGCCTTTCCTTATAGCGGATACGAGCAGTTTGAGTTTGAGATCCCTACTGCGCAAGGTGGAGACGTCTATGCCCGCTATCTCGTGCGCGTGCAGGAGATGCGCCAGTCCATCCGCATCATCTGCCAGGCGATGGACCGGTTGCCGTTCGGACCGGTACGCAGCAACAACCGTAAATTTGTGCCCCCGCCCCGTTCTGAGCTGGGAATCAGCATGGAAGCCGTCATCCATCATTTCAAGTTATGGACGGAAGGTTTCAATGTGCCCGCCGATTCGGTTTACGTGATGACCGAATCGCCGCGTGGGCTGCTGGGTGTATATATGGAAGGAGACGGCGGACCGCTTCCGCGGCGCATCCATTACCACACCCCCTCTTTCCTCAATCTGCAAATCTTGCCGTTGATGGCGAAGGGCCATTTCGTGGCCGACCTGGTAGGAATCATCGGCAGTGTTGATATCGTCTTGGGAGATTGTGACCGGTGAACGATCTGGCTGCGAAGTACCCTGAAGAAATCCACAAGACCATGGCAAAGTACCCGCCCGAGTTTAAGCGCTCGGCCGTGATGCCCCTGCTCTATCTGGCCCAGCGAGAAACGGGTTCACTGACCCAGAAATCCTTGCAGGACGTTGCCGAGATCTGCGAGATCTCCGTAACGGATGTGGCATCCATCGTGGGATTTTATACACTCTACCACGACACACCCGCTGCGGATGGCAAATACCGCCTCCAGGTATGCACCGATTTGCCCTGCGCGCTGCGCGGCGCCGAACAGTTTTTGGAGAAACTGTGTGAAAACCTGGCCATTACAGTCGGGCAAACCACCCCGGATGGCTTGATTACGGTGGAAGCGGTAACCTGCCTGGCGGGCTGTCATCGTGCGCCGCTATTCCAGGTGCAGTCGGGCAACGACATCAGCTACCACGAAGATCAGACGATCGAGAGCGCCATGCAGTTCGTGGATGAGCTGAGGCGTCAAGACCAGCAACAGAAGGAGGTCGGCGGATGAGCGCGCCCGAGTACGTCCTGCTGCGTCACCGCGACATTCCCGACCTGGATAGGCTGGATGTGTACCGCCGGAGCGGCGGATTCGAGGCGCTGCGCAAAGCCGTTACCGGCCTGACTCCGGAACAGGTCACCCAGGAAGTGAAGAACTCCGGGCTGCGCGGTCGCGGCGGTGCGGGATTCCCGACCGGCACCAAATGGAGCTTTTTGCCGAATACCCTCTGGCCGCATTACGTCGTCGCCAACGCCGACGAATCTGAACCGGGCACTTTTAAGGATCGGGAAATTCTGGAAGGCAATCCCTTCCAATTCCTGGAGGGCCTGGCTATCGCCTGCTACGCGGTCCAGGCCAGGGTAGGATATGTTTACCTGCGCGGCGAGTTCTGGCAGATCGCCGCAGCCCTCGACCAACGCATCGCGGAGCTTGAAGCCGCTGGTTTGTTGGGAGATAAACTTTTTGGAAGTGAATACAGCCTGCGTATCCATACTCACCTGGGCGCCGGGGCTTATATCTGTGGGGAAGAGACTGCCCTGCTCGAATCGCTGGAGGGCAAACTCGGCCAGCCCCGCCTGCGCCCACCCTTCCCGGCCGTGGCGGGGCTATACAACCGGCCGACCGTCATCAACAACGTCGAGACGTTGACCAATTTACCGCCCATTATCACACGCGGCGCTGCCTGGTTTCATACCATCGGCACCGAGAAAAGCCCGGGTCCGAAGATTTTCTGCCTGTCCGGGCGCATCAATCAGCCGGGCAATTACGAGCTGCCCCTGGGCACGACTTTCCGCAAGCTGATCTTCGAGCTGGGCGGTGGAATCCCGGACGGGCGCAAGATCAAAGCGATCATGCCAGCCGGGGCTTCTTCCAGCATCATCGCCGTCGAAAACGAGTCTGTTTTAGACAC
This sequence comes from Anaerolineaceae bacterium, assembly GCA_028714615.1. The sequence continues at coordinate 4,192 of JAQTMA010000084.1, forward strand.
ACCGATGGATTATGAAGCCACTACTGCGCTCGGGTCTCCCCTGGGTTCAGCTTCGCTGATCATTATCGACGAGACGGTCGACATGAATTGGCTGGTTGACAAGACAGTGCATTTCTTTGAGCACGAGTCGTGCGGAAAATGCACTCCCTGCCGCGAAGGCACCTTCTGGATGGCCCATCTCACCCAACGGATACTGGGCGGCCAGGCCACCCCGGCTGACGTGCAACTGCTCGATACAGTCGCAGCACAAATGCAAGGCAAGTGTTTGTGTGCGTTGGGTGAATTTTCCACCATGGCCGTCCGTTCTGGCATCAAACAGTTCCGGGGCGAATTCGAACCCCGGGTGGAGCATCCAGTCCATGAATAAGATGGTTACCCTGACAATCGACGGCCAACCAGCCTATGTGCCGGCAGGCACGCTTATCGTGGATGCCGCGAAAACGATCGGGATCGACATCCCGGTGTTCTGCTACCATCCCAAGTTAGAACCGGTGGGAATGTGTCGCATGTGCCTGGTGGAAATCGGACGCCCGGTCGTCGATCGCACCACGGGCGAAGTCCAGAAGAATGAGGATGGGACGGTCAAGATCTCTTTTGGGCCCAAGCTGGAAACCGCCTGTACTACCCCCGTTTCGGAAGGGATGGAAGTGCGCGGCATGACCGAGAAGGTCGAAGCCGCCCGGCGGGAGATGCTCGAGTTTTTGCTGACCTCCCACCCTTTGGACTGTCCGATCTGTGACAAGGGCGGGGAATGCCCGCTGCAAAACCTGACCCTGCGCTTTGGACCGGGTACCAGCCGCTATCTCCTTAACGAGAAAATGCGCCTGGCCAAGCAGTATCCCCTGGGCGAGCTGATTTACCTGGACCGCGAGCGTTGTATCCAGTGCGCCCGCTGCATTCGCTTCCAGGATGAGATCGTGGATGACCCCGTCATCGGTTTCTACCAGCGTGGGCGGTCTCTGGAGATTATTTCCTACTCCGATCCGGGTTTTGATTCGTACTTCTCTGGCAATACGACCGACATCTGCCCCGTGGGCGCCCTCACCACTACCGACTTTCGTTTCGAAGCGCGCCCCTGGGAGCTCAACTCGGCGGCTTCTATCTGCCAGCACTGCCCGGTCGGCTGTAATCTGACCATCAACGTGCGCCGTGAAGCGCGCAGCGGTGGCCAGACGGTGATCAAACGCATTATGCCGCGCCAGAATGAAGCCGTCAACGAAATCTGGATGTGTGACAAGGGTCGCTGGGGCTACCATTTTGCACAGGCTCCTGAGCGGTTGGTCGAGCCCCTGGTATGTAAGGATGGCGAACTGGTCCCGGCGACTTATGAGGAGGCCTTTACACGAGCGGCTGAAGGGCTGCGCGCCGCCGGAGAAGGGTTCCTGGCACTGGCGGGTGGGCGCCTGTCAAATGAAGACTTATTCAACTTGCGCGAGCTGGCTCGCGAGCAGGGCGGGCAGGCTTCCCTCTACTCTTTCATGGCTGGCGGCGAATTGACCACTCAACTAGGCCTGCCACCGGGATCGAACCTCAAGGATGTGGGCAAGGGCGCCACCATTCTGGTGGTGGCTTGTGACCTTGAAGAAGAAGCGCCCATCTGGTGGCTGCGCATCAAGCAAGCGGCTGAACGGGGCGCCACGCTCATTGTGGCTAACCCGCGCGCAACCAAATTGGACCGCGCTGCTCACTACAAACTGCGTTACCGTTACGGGCAGGAGAGCGACCTGGTAGCAGCGTTGTTGCCGGGTTCGGGCAGTGAACTGGCCGAGACGGACGAGATGCGCGCGGTTGTCAAGGCGTTCGATGAAGCCGAGAACGGGCTGGTAATCTACGGCCACGAAGGGGTGGGTTTGGCCCAAAGCCGCGCTCTGGCAGATTCCTGCGCCCGCCTGTTAGTGGCCACCGGCCATTATGGCAAACCCAACAACGGCTTATTGGCCGCCTGGGCGCGCGCCAACGAGCAGGGCGCCTGGGAACTCGGTTTTCGCCCGCTGGACGACCTGAACGCCGCCCTCTCGGGTGCGAAGGGGGTGCTGATCGCCGCGGCTGATCCCGCCGGGGATGACCCCATCCTGGCGCAAGCCATCGAGCAGGCAGGCTTCGTCGTCGTGCAAGAGCTTTTCCTCACCGAGACGGCCCGCCGGGCAGACGTGGTCCTACCGGTTCAGTCATTTGCCGAGCGTGAAGGCAGCTTTACCAGCGCCGAGCGCCGCGTCCAACGTTTCTATCCCGCCGGGATCAACACGCGCCGCCGGTTGCTGCCCGATTACGCCCTCACCGCCCAACTCGGCGCCCACCTGGGGGTCGACCTGGAAGGCCGGGCGCCTTCCCTGGTCATGCGCCGCATCAACCAGGCTGAGTCTGCTTTTACCGGGGTCACGTATGAGAAGTTGGCTGAGACACATCCGCAAACCCCCATCTTTGGACGCAGTGACTTGTATTATGGCGGGACTGGCTACGCCAACACCCAGGGAGTGGGCGTCCAGCTTCCGATCACTGCCCAGGCTGGTGTGATCCCCACCCTGCCGGAGAGCGATGCTCGCCCATTCGTCTTCCCGCAAGGCGATCTCATCGCCGTACCTGTCGACCGCCTGTACGACCGCGGAGCTACCCTGACGCCCTCACAGCCCTTGTTGGGGCAGCGCATGACGCCTGCCGCCATCGTGCTGCACCCGGATGAGGTTCGCGCCCGCGGCCTGGCGGCTGGCGAGCAAGCACTCGTCACGCTGGGCGGGGTCACCCTGCCGGCCCGCGTCGAGGTGGATGAAACCATGCCAATGGCCGTTGCCTTGATCCCCCGCTCGGTTGGCTTTCCGTTGACTACGCCGGCGGCCATTGAAGTAACCGTGCTGCAAAAAGCATGATGCAGTCAGTGTTTGGTGGTTAGTGATTAGCTACTATGTGCCAACGAATATCACTAACC
>JAQTMA010000084.1:7214-11496 GCA_028714615.1 Anaerolineaceae bacterium
TAACCACTAATTACTACTCACTATAGGAACGCCGCATGGATGTTGGAATGATTGTGGAATGGTCGCTCAAGTCGCTGGTCATCGTCTTGTTTATGACAGGTGGCTTTGCATATACCACTCTGTATGAGCGCAAGGTGCTGGCCCGCATGCAGGTGCGTATCGGACCCAACCGCGCCGGACCGGGCGGCTCTCTGCAACCCATCGCGGATGCGGTCAAGCTCATCTTTAAAGAAGAGCTGACCCCACCGGGCGCCGATAAGATCATCTTTCTGCTCTCGCCCATCTTTACGGTCGTCCCGGCGCTCATCATTACAGCGGTGGTGCCGTGGGGCACATCCATCACAGTGGGCGGGCGTACCATTGCGCTGCAGTTGGCGGACGTCAACGTCGGCGTGCTCTACATTCTGTCGGTCACATCCATCTCCGTCTACGGCATCACCCTGGCGGGCTGGTCTTCGAACAACAAATACGCCATGTTGGGCGGGATGCGCTCGACGGCGCAGATGATCAGCTATGAGCTGGCGCTCGGGCTGTCGTTTATCGGCCCGGTCATGATCGCCGGATCGCTTAACCTGGGCGAGATCGTCAACGCGCAGCGGAGCTTACCCTTTATCGTTTTCCAGCCGCTGGCCGCGCTGATCTACATGATCTCCACCATCGCCGAAATCAACCGGGCGCCGTTCGACATGCCCGAAGCCGAGCAAGAGCTGACGGCCGGTTACCACACCGAATACTCGGGCATGAAGTTCGCCCTGTTCTTCATGGCAGAATACATAAAGATGATCGGCGTCTCGATGATTGGAGCATCGCTCTTCCTGGGCGGTTACCTGGGCCCGTTTGTCGACCAGTTCCCTCTGCTTGGCCCGATCTACCTGTTCGGCAAGGTCATCATCCTGCTCTTCGGACTGATCTGGATCCGGGCGACCCTGCCACGCATCCGCTACGATCGTTTGATGGCCTTCGGCTGGAAGATCTCCTTCCCGCTGGCCCTGTTGAACGTGGTCATTACCGCGATAGTTCTAACCCTTCGAGGAGGTTAACGGTATATGTTACGTGGAATGCTCACGACGTTTAAGTCGTTGTTTGAAAAACCGGTTACGGTGCAGTACCCGGAAGAGAAGCGCCCGGTGCGCAAGCGCTTCAAAGGGCGTCACGTTTTGAAACGCTATGACAACGGCTTGGAGAAATGCATTGGCTGTTCCCTGTGCGAGGCTGCCTGCCCGGCGGACGCCATTTTCGTGGAAGCCGCCGAGAATACCGATGAAGAGCGCTATTCCCCCGGGGAGCGCTACGCCAGTACCTATGAGATCAATATGATCCGCTGTATTTTTTGCGGCTACTGTGAAGATGCCTGCCCGACTGAGGCGATCGTTCTGGGAGACAATTACGAGTTATCGTTTTATGACCGCGGTGATTCGATTTATACCAAGGAAATGCTGATCGAACCGGTCGGCCCGCAAGGGAAACCGACTCCTCAGCAGACAAAAGCGGGCGAGTTCACCCGTTCCATCCCCGAAATGCGCAACCCGGAGTAATGAGGCAGCTTATGGCGGCGGAGTACATCTTTTTCTTCATCCTGGCAGCCGTGGCACTGGTTTCCGCCGTCGGCGTATTGCTCAGCCAGAATTCCATCTACACGGCCCTGTTTTTGGTGGTCAACTTTTCGGCCATTGCCGTGCTTTTTCTCACGCTGGGCGCGCCTTTCATTGCCCTGGCGCAGATCACGGTGTACGCCGGCGCCATCATGATCCTGTTCTTGTTCGTGATTATGCTGCTCGGTACGGAAAAGCTTCCCATCGGGAAAGAGATACCCTGGCAGCGTCCACTGGGGATCATCCTGGCCGGGGTGTTGTTGCTCGAGGGAGGCTACCTGATCCTCTTCCGTTCCGGTGCGCTGGGAGCGCTGAATACCCCGGCAGCCGACTACGCCAGCCCGAACGCCATTGGCCTGGAGCTTTTCGATAATTACCTGCTCCCGTTTGAAGTCACGTCTATTTTGCTTTTGGTGGCCCTGGTCGGCGCCATCGTGCTGACCAAGGATGAGCGCGGGGCAACCGTCCGCCGCCTGGTGACGCTGGAGACGCGCGCCGCAGATGACCGCGGAGCTGATACGCAAAAGCCTGACCTTCTGGAATATGAGAAGGAAATCCAGGCAGAAGAAAAACGGGAAGAAGTTGCCGGCCCGGGTGCGGATGAGTTTCACCGCTAAGAGGAGAGCTGCATGGTTCCGATTCAATACTACCTGGGCTTATCGATGATCTTGTTTGCAATGGGCGTGCTCGGCGTGATCATCCGCCGCAACGCCATTGTGATCTTCATGTCGCTGGAGCTCATGTTCAACGCCGCCAACCTGGCTTTCATTACATTTGCGCTGATGCACCAGAAGCTGAGCGGCCAGATCTTCGTTTTCTTTGTTATGGCGGTTGCCGCGGCGGAAGTAGCGGTCGGCCTGGCTTTGATCGTGGCGATCTTCCGCAGCAAACACTCCATCGATGTGGACCAGCAAAGCACCCTGAAAGGCTGAGGCGCAGGAGCATTCTATGACCGTTTCATCCGGAATGTACGTTACCCTGGTTCCCTGGGTGGTTTTTCTGCCGCTGATCGGCCTGGTTCTCAACCTACTTATCGGAAAGCGCCTTGGGGAGACCGGCGCGGGCATCCTGGCCAGCCTGGCTACCGGACTGGCTTTTGTCGTTTCCGTGCTGCTGGCCCTGTCGCTGGGCAGCCATCCAGACGCAGTGATCGTCCCCTTTGCTGATTGGATCACGGTCGGCTCGCTCAGCGTAGCGTGGGCTTTCCGGGTGGATACGCTTTCCGTGACCATGATGCTGGTGGTCTCAGGCGTGGGAACGCTGATCCACATCTATGCCATCGGGTACATGCGCACCGATGTGCGCCTCAATGGCGATCCACGCCGCTATCCTCGTTTTTTCGTGTATTTCAACCTCTTCATTCTGGCCATGATGATCCTGGTAAGCGCCGACAGCTACCTGATGACCTTCGTCGGCTGGGAAGGGGTGGGGCTGTGCTCTTATTTGCTGATCGGTTTTTGGTTTGAAAAAGGGGAAGCCGGCATTGCTAACGCGAAAGCAGCCAAGAAAGCCTTTGTCGTCAACCGAATCGGCGATTTTGGATTTCTGATCGCCATGTTCCTCATCTTCTGGGGCTTCGGCTCGCTGCGTTTCGAGGACGTCTTCGCTCAGGCGGTGCAGGTGGGGCAGAGCAATCCCGGCCTGGTGCTGGCGATCACCTTGTTCTTGCTGCTGGGCGTCACCGGTAAATCGGCCCAACTCCCGTTATTCGTCTGGCTGCCGGACGCGATGGCCGGCCCAACCCCGGTCTCGGCGTTGATCCATGCCGCCACGATGGTCACGGCAGGGGTCTACCTGGTGGCCCGTTCGTTTGCGCTGTACGCCCAGGCGCCGGTTGCTCAGGCGGCGGTTACCTGGGTGGGCGGCCTCACCGCCCTGTTCGCTGCGACGATTGCCGTGGGGCAGTTCGATATCAAAAAAGTGCTGGCCTATTCGACCATCAGCCAACTGGGCTTCATGGTGGCAGCGGTGGGCATGGGCGCCTATACCGCCGGCATGTTTCACCTGGTAACGCATGCTTTCTTCAAGGCGCTGCTTTTCCTGTCCGCCGGCTCTGTGATCCAGGGTATCGAAGCGGGCGAGCACGCCCCGGGCCGCGCTAAAGGCAAAAAGCCCAAACCGGGATTGGAAATCGCTGCGGAGCCCACCCACTTTGACGCCCAAGACATGCGCAACATGGGCGGCCTGCGCCATCGCATGAAATTGACCTACTGGGTCTACCTGGTCGGTGCGCTGGCCCTCTCGGGCGTCTTCCCGCTCTCGGGGTTTTTCTCCAAAGATGAGATCCTGGCTGAAGCCAGCCGCCTGTCGCCCGGCGTTCTGGTACTGCTGGTGGCGGCTGCCTTCCTGACCGCCTTCTACATGGGCCGCCAGGTGGTCCTGGTCTTCTTCGGCAAGCCGCGCACCGAACCGGCTGCCCACGCACACGAGAACCCAGCGGTGATGACGGTTCCGCTGGTGGTCCTGGCATTTCTGGCCGGGGTGGGAGGAGTGGTCAACCTGCCCGGCGTACACACCCTGGAAGGCTGGCTGGCGCACACCATCACCGGCCTCACCCCGGGCGAGTTCTTGCTACCCCTGGCGCTCCTGGCCCTGGCGCTGGCTTTGTTCGGGCTCTACCTGGGCTGGGCCATCTACCGCCGCTACCCGGCGCGCGACCAGGCGGATCCCTTGCGCAATACACTCGGCGG
>JAQTMA010000084.1:11596-16330 GCA_028714615.1 Anaerolineaceae bacterium
CTGATGCTGCAAGTGGCCATGACCGGTGTTTTCCTGGCGCAGGACCTGGTTTTATTCTTCGTATTCTGGGAATCCAGCCTGGTTCCCATGTATTTCCTCATTGGCGCTTGGGGCGGCGAGCGCCGGGTCTATGCGGCGATCAAGTTCTTCCTCTTCACCATGTCCGGTTCAATCCTGATGCTTCTGGCCATCATCTGGCTGGGTACGCAGGGGGGCAGCTTCGCCTTACCCGACCTGGCTTCCAGCCACAGTATTCCACCGAACGTCCAGACCTGGCTCTTCCTGGCCTTTGCCATCGCCTTTGCGGTCAAGGTTCCCATGTGGCCGCTGCATTCCTGGCTGCCAGACGCGCACGTGGAGGCCCCAACAGCCGGATCGGTGATCCTGGCGGGGGTCATGTTGAAGATGGGCGCCTACGGCCTGCTGCGTTTCAATCTCTCCCTCTTCCCGCAAGTCGCAGTACGCCTGGCCCCCTGGATGGTCGGATTGGGGGTGGTGGGGATCCTGTATGGTGCGATCGTGGCTTATCCTCAAAAAGACATGAAGAAGCTGGTGGCGTACTCTTCCGTCAGCCACCTGGGCTTTGTGGTGCTCGGGTTGTTCGCGCTGAACACGCAAGGCTTGCAAGGCGCCATCCTTCAAATGGTCAACCACGGCATCTCGACGGGCGCACTCTTCTTGATCGTTGGGATGATCTACGAACGCCGCCACACGCGCCTGATGGAGTTGATGGGCGGGGTGTGGAAATCCATGCCCGTTTATGGCGCGTTAGCCCTGGTCATCGTGCTGTCCTCCATCGGCTTGCCGGCATTGAACGGCTTCGTGGGTGAATTTACCATTTTGCTCGGTTCGTTTGGATCGACAGTGCTGAACAACCCGTGGTTCGCCGGGGTGGCAACCGTGGGAGTCATCCTGGCTGCGGTTTACCTGCTGCACATGTTCGAGAAGGTCTTTTTAGGACCGCTCAATCGCCCTGAGAACCAGGCGTTGAAAGACCTGAACCTGCGGGAGATCGTCACCCTGGCGCCGTTGCTGGCGCTGATCTTCTGGATTGGCCTGTACCCTAAACCATTTTTTGCCCTGATGGCTCCGGCCGTTGAAAAGCTGGTAGCCGTCCTGCAAACCGCATCCGTCGCAGTTCGTTGAACCCGAGGGCGCCGAGGCCTGTATGAGCAATCAAGACCTGTATACACTTCTTCCGCTGACCGTCCTGGTTGTCTGGGGGCTGGTGCTCCTGCTGGTTGATCAATGGGTGCCGGGGGGGCGCAAGGGCATCACCGCCCTGCTGGCCGCGCTCGGCATGTCCGCCGCCCTGGGGCTCTCCCTGGCGCAAGCTGGTCAGAACCTGACGGCTTTCCATGGCATGGCGACTTCGGATGGTTTTTCGGTGTTTCTGGACGTGTTATTCCTGGGTGCCGGGATCGCGGGGGTGGGGTTGGCGTACGATTACCTCAAGCGCATGGGCATCGAGAAGGGCGAGTACTACAGCCTGCTGATCTTTACCGTCAGCGGGATGATGCTGATGGCGTCCGCTTCCGACCTGATCATCGTGTTCCTGGCCCTGGAGCTACTCTCCATTCCCTTGTACGTGCTGGCGGGTTTTGCCCGCCCCCGGGGTGAGTCTGAAGAAGCCTCGTTGAAATACTTCTTATTGGGTTCGTTTGCGTCCGGGTTCGTGCTATACGGGGTAGCGATGGTATATGGCGCCACGGGCTTTACCGGGTTGCGGAACATCGTCGACGCTGTTCGCAACGGGACGGCCAACCCCAACTTACTGCTAATCGGCGGCGCGCTGCTCCTGACGGGTTTCGGCTTCAAGGTAGCAGCCGTGCCCTTCCACATGTGGACCCCGGACGTCTACCAGGGGGCGCCCTCGGCTGTGACCGGCTTCATGTCGGTGGGAGCCAAGGCGGCCGGCTTCGCCGCCCTGCTGCGCATCTTCGTGGTGGCTTTCCCATCCCTGGCGGCAACCCTCTCGCAGGTCGCGTGGGTAATCGCCGCGTTGACAATGGTAGTGGGCAACGTGTTGGCCATCTCGCAAGGCAACGTCAAGCGCCTGCTGGCCTATTCGAGCATTGCCAACGCCGGCTATATCTTGATGGCCTTCGTCGCCTTTGGGCAGCAGGACGTGGCGCACGATGCGGTAGCTGCAGCCCTGTTCTACCTGGTGGCCTACGCGCTGACCAACTTCGCCGCCTGGGCGGTGGTCATCACCCTGGAAACGGCGGAAGGCAAGGGGCTTAATCTCTCTGATTATGCCGGCATGGGGCGCAAGTATCCACTGCTTTCTGCTGTGATGTTGGTGGCGATGCTCTCCTTCACCGGGGTGCCGCCCACCGTTGGGTTCTGGGGCAAGTTCTACCTCTTCCGCACGGCGGTCGAGGGCGGCTACGTGGGGCTGGCCTTGATCGGCCTGCTCACCTCGGTGGTCTCGGCGTATTACTACCTGCGCATCCTGGTGTATATGTATATGCGCGAAGGCCAGCCGGTCGCTCGCGCCGAGACCTGGGTCACCCTCACGGGGGTACTATCCGCCGTGGGCATCCTGATCTTCAGCGTGATGCCCGGCCCGCTCTTCACCTGGGCCACGCAAGCCGTGCTGAGGTTATTTTAGATTGTAGATTTTAGATTGCTGATTGCTGAATTCATTCATTGATGGATAAACGCCCCGTCGAATTACCGGGGCGTTTTAAATCCCTTGTTCTTTGCTTTGGTCTCTCTTTAAGAAATTCTTAGTGCTCTTCGTGTCCTTTGTGGTTCGCTCTATTTGCCCAATTCGCGGATCAATTATCCTCGGCGGGGATACTCTCGCTCGCGCCCTTCACGGATGGATGCGACGATCTCTTCTGTGCTTAGATCGACTTGTACACCAGGTACATCAAAGGGTGACTGCTTCTTCGTTTCCGGACGAATAATAAAAGCTGTCCCATTCCGGCGTACTACCCGGACCTCTCCCTGTTGTTCGGCTTCATTAAGGAGCGTTGCCAACTTTTGGCGAGCTTCAGAAAATGTATACGTTTTTTTCATTTCTCAACCTTTATCGTTTTCACACCCATTGTTTCTGCAAAATGGATAAGCGGTTTATCGAGAGTGATCAACGGACAATGGTGTTCTAGCGCACACTCAATCAAATAAGCATCATAAGCGTATATCTTCAAGTTCTCAGCGATCTGAATGGCGCGAAATAGATCAATGGTCACGAACCGGATTGGGATGCGCAGGTATGACTGGTAGACCTTCAAACCTGTATCGAGCGGGATCCCCCGACGGAACCAACTGGAGATCGCGTTTCCGATCTCCCAGGGAACTGACTCGGGTGCAATGAGGTTATCTCCCACGGTGAGTTCAATAATGCGTCGCTTCTCTGGTTCGTCTCCCGCCACGGAGAGTATTGTCGATGCATCTGTAACCAGATTCATGCCACCCTCTGTTGTACAATAGTACAACAATTCTACTACTATCTTGATCCAATTTCAAGTATTGGTTTTTTCCAGCACCCCTTTTTTGCGTAATTCGTGGAACCCACGCCTGTATTGTGGACAAGTGTTAGCGGATCACAATTGCACTGTCTCCGGTGAACTGGTTTTGGCCAGCTCCATCGCCTGGCGGAAGCCTTCCAGCGACCGCTCGACCATATCATCGCTGGCGGTCAGGGAGATGCGGAAGTAGCCCGGCATTTCCATCACCGTCCCCGGCAGGCAGTAGACATGCTGTTGGGCCAGCAGGCGGCAGAAGGCAATGTCGTCTTGCCAGGGGGACTGGGGCAGCAGGTAAAACGTTCCCTCAGGCGAGTGTAGTGCATACCCTATGGCGTGTAATTGGCTGACCATACGGTCGCGCCGCCGCTGCAGTTGGCCGATATCCACCGATAGTTTGTTGAGCTCGGGCAGGGCATACTGGAGCAGCGCGTTGGGCCAGGCATAGCCGTTGACGAACTGGGCCATCATGATGGCAGCGCGCAGCTCCTCGCGAGAGGGCGCCTCGGGCGGCAAGGCGATGAACCCGATGCGCTCGCCCGGCGCCAGCAGTTGTTTCCCGTAGGTATACACCAGGAACGAGTACGGGTACTCGCGGGTGGGGCTAAAAAAAGGCCGGCCGTCGTAGACGATGCGGCTGTATGCCTCATCTGATATCAAGTAGACCGGCCGCCCGGCCTTCGCCATGGCGTTATTGAGGATGTGAGCCAGTCCTTGCAGCGTGTCGCGCGGGTAGATCTTCCCGGTTGGGTTATTGGGGGTGTTGATGATGATGGCGCGCGTACGAGGGGTGATGGCCGCTTCGATCGCTCCCAGGTCGAGGTCGAAGGTCTGCGGCTGGATCGAGACGCGCATAGGGGCGCCGCCGGTCGCCGCGATCATGGCTTCGTAGAAGAACCAGGGTGGGCTGATGAAAATGACCTCGTCCCCCGGGTCGACGAGCACGCGCAGGGTCAGGTTCAGCCCGGCAAAGGCGCCGTTGGTCAGGAATATATCCTCGGGGGCGTAGCTCACCCCGCGCCAGTCTTTCAAATAGGCTGCCACCGCCTTGCGGGAGGCCGGTTCGCTGTTCTTATAGGCAAACCAGGCCGGGTTTTGCGGGGTGAGCTGGCGGCGCAGCGCGTCTACCAACCCGGGAAGGGGCATGTCGTGCGGATCGCCAAGGGCGAAGTCGCAAGCCAGCGGGTCCGTGGCGCGAGCGTTGAAATCCACACTATTGATCAAGGTATACAGAGGGGCCATTGTGCCTAATAATGTT
>JAQTMA010000085.1 GCA_028714615.1 Anaerolineaceae bacterium
GAAGATTCTATACCAGAAACCGGGTCAGGTCAAGACCGAAGATTCCGCTTATAATTCTACTCCATGGTTCCCCTCAGCGTGAATACCGGACGACGGTTCGCTTACCTCCTGGCCTTACTGGCAACCATCTTGTTTACCACGGTCTCGAGTGTGCATGCTCTCCCCACCCCGCCTCTCGAACGCGTCGACCCGCCGCTGCGCCAGGCTTTGCAAGCCCTGCCCACCGGACAAACGATCACCGCCATCGTTACCCTGCGTTCCCAGGCTGACCTGGACATCATCACCCAGGGCAACTCGGATCAGGCGCAGCGACCGTCTCGAGTGATCCGCGCCTTGCAGGCTGTGGCGCAATCGCAACGTGCTATCCGGGATGACCTCGCCAGCCCGCTCTACGCCGGGCAGGTGGTTTCGCTGACGCCCTTCTGGATCTTCAATGGCTTTTCGATCACCGCCACCCGCCCCGTTATCGAAGCCCTGGCCAATCGGGCCGAGGTCGCCAATTTGCGCTTGGAAGAGACCTTCCGCATCCCGGATTCCGCCTGGGCGCGCACAGCGACGCCTCAGCTTAACCTGCTCCAGATACGCGCCCCCGACATGTGGGCGCTCGGGTTTACCGGTCAGGGGGTCGTCGTCGCGAACATCGACACCGGTGTGGATGCTACCCACCCTGCCCTGGCCGCGTCGTTCCGCGGCGGAACCAATAGCTGGTTCGATGCTACCGGCGAATCCCCCACTATGCCCATCGACCTGAGCGGCCATGGGACGGCAACCATGGGGGTGATGGTTGGCGGGGACGCCAACGGCCAGGCTATCGGCGTGGCTCCGGGCGCGCATTGGATTGCCGCCCGCATCTTCGACAAGACGGGTAACGCCACGGAGACCAATATCCATGCTGCCATGCAGTGGGTGCTCGATCCGGACCACAACCCCGACACAGCAGACGCGCCCCAGGTGATCAGCCAATCCTGGGCGGTCGTGAGTCCTGGTTGTAACATGGCATTCGCAAACGATATCCACGCTCTGCGCAGCGCAGGCATCCTGCCGGTGTTTTCAGCCGGAAATTACGGCCCGGCCGCCAGCAGCAGCCGGTCTCCGGCCAATTATCCGGAGGCCTTGGCGGTGGGCGCCCTGGATGGCCTGGACGTCATTTGGCCGAGCAGCAGCCGCGGACCTTCCGCCTGCCCTGCTGATCCCGCGGTTTTTCCCGACCTGGTTGCTCCCGGGGTGAATATCTTCACGGCGGGATTGAACCATACCTATGGATACGCCACGGGTACATCCTTCTCAGCCCCGCACGTCGGTGGAGCGATTGCTCTGCTTCTTTCAGCTATTCCGGGGTTATCCCCCCAACAGCAAGCCGATGCGCTCACGTTCTCTGCCCGGGACCTGGGTGCGCCGGGGCCGGACACTTCTTACGGTTTTGGCCGCCTGGACGCACTCGCTGCCTACCAACATATCCAACCCCCCATTTACCGCTATATCCTTGGCTTGATCTTCAATCAAGCCGATCCGTAGGAAAAAACCTGGACACGGATTGCACAGATTTAGCGGATGGCTCTTCTCTGATTCAATCGCCAGGCGTCCAACCGGCGAGTGCATAGACCGCCATGCCCAGATACTCCTTCAGCGCTCCGCTGGTCGCTCGCAGATTACTGTCGGAAGGCGCCAGGTTAATCAGGAATGTCGGCAGGTTCGGGTGGATCAACGCCTCCCAATCGGCCAGCGTCACCGAGTAATCGCATGGCGCCGGGATCACCTGGATGCCCTGCTTTTCGAACAAAATCACGGAGCGGGGCATGTGCTGCGCCGACGTCACGAGGATCACCTGGGTGATGCCGCGTTCTTTCAGCATCTGGCTGCTATAGAGCGCGTCTTCATAGGTATTCTGCGAGCGGCCTTGCAGCCACAACGCCTGTTGGGGCACGCCCAGCTCTCCTAGCAGCTCGGCCATGTCGTCCGCCGGCGTGGTCGTACGCGGGCCTTGCCAGGCAATGGCACCCCCCGAAATCAACAGGTGGGCTGCCTTGCCTGCATGATAGAGTCGCGCCGCGTAGATCACCCGGTCGCCGGCAGCGTTGACCTCCACGCCCGGGCGAGGCGGAAGCGGTGCATCGGTGCCCCCACCCAGCAGCACAATGGCTGGCGCGGAGGGCATCTGGGCCGGCGGTAGATAACGCCATTCCAATGAGCGCACCAGGCTGACCGCCACCCAGCGGTTCCCACAAATCAGGATGACCGCCAGGGCGGCTGCCATCAGTGAGGTTTGCAGGCGTTTATGGCCGCGCATCACCAGCCCCAAAGCCAACAAGGTGCAGGCCAGGCCGGCCGGGTATACAAATAGCGGTAGAAACTTAGACAGGAAGACGAGCATGCCTGATTTATACCAGATTTCTCCCTCGGCTTGCCACCATCTTGCTTTATCGGTATACTTGAGTTGCTCCTGGTGCGGCATCCCATGGGCGCACCAATCGCTTTCCCATCAATGCCCATATCGGTTTATTTACCGGGTTTCGTGTAAGGGTAGGACCAGGTGACTGCCTGGAACTTGTTGAGGGCAACCCCCCGCCTGGGGACCGGGACCAAGCTATCGAAGAAAACGTCGCCCACCGCCCAGCGGTAAGGGTCGCGAGTTTTTGGATCCATTGATTAAGGGAGAGAATTATGCCAACCAAGTACGACATCTTGATCCATCATGCCCAGCTCCGCAATATCCCAGGTCAGCTCCATGATATTGGCATCCGCGCCGGAGTCATCTCAGCCCTCGCTCCCCAGGTCGAAGGCGGGGCGCCGGTCGAATTGGACGCCCACGGCATGCTGGTCACCCCATCCTTCGTCAACCCCCACCTGCACCTCTGCAAAGTCTACACCCTGCAAATGATGGATGAAGCCGCCCTGAAGGATTACCACGGGGCAGACATGGGTAAAGCCATGACTGCTATCGAGCTGGCTGCGCGGGTGAAGGCCAATTATGCCGAGAGCTGGATCGTACCCAACGTTCGTAAAGCCGTCGCCGAAGCGGCGAAATACGGCTGCACCCACATTCGCGCCTTTGCCGATGTCGACAGTCAGGCCCGCCTGGAAGGTGTGAAGTCCCTGATCCGTGTGCGAGATGAGTTCAAGGGCATCGTCGAAATCCAGGTGGCCGCCTTTGCGCAGGACGGCATCGTGCGGGAGCCGGGCGCGTATGATCTGATGCACCAGGCTATGAGCCTGGGCGCGGACGTTGCCGGCGGCATCCCCTGGATCGAGTATACCGACGATGATATCGCCGATCACGTGAAGATCATCTTCGATCTGGCTCGTGAGTTCGATAAGGATGTCTCCATGTTGGTCGACGACGCCGGCGACCCTGGCCTGCGTTCGTTGGAATTGATGGCCCTGGAGACCATCCGCCGCGGTTGGTACGGCCGCTCACTGGCTCACCATGCGCGCGCCATGTCCATGTACGCCACTCCCTACTTCACTAAAGTAGCCGCTCTTTTACGCAAGGCGCAGATGGGCGTCGTCACTGACCCGCACACCGGCCCACTCCACGCCCGGGTGCGCGAGCTGCTTGAGTTGGGCAACCTGGTCTGCCTGGGGCAAGACGACATCTCCGACGCCTATTACCCCTATGGCCGCAACAACATGCTCGAAGTAGCCTTCCTGGCCTCCCATTTGTTATGGTTTACTGCCAGCGCCGATATGGAGACGCTCTATGAGATGATCACAGTCAATCCCGCAAAGGCAATGGGCTTGAAGCAATTTGGCCTGGAAGTAGGTTGCCAGGCGCACCTGGTGGTGCTGGACCAACCCAACGTCTTGGAAGCCTTACGCTATCACGAGGCTCCACGCTACGTAATCAGCCACGGGAAACTGGTCGACCTGGCCCAGGTAGCGGCCATGGCAAAACGAGTAGACTGACGTCATCTCATGAGCAATTCGGTCGGCGCGTCCCGCAACCGGGTAGATGAGTATGAAAAAGTAACAGGCCAGGCCCGTTTCGTTGCAGACTTGAGCCTGGGACGGATACTGCATGCGCGCGTGGTGCGTTCGGACCACGCGCATGCTCGCCTACTGTCTGTAGAGACGTCTGCAGACCGGGCCTTACCCGGGGTGAAAGCAGTCGTTACCGGAGCCGCCTGCTCGCGTCGCATGGGTAGCGCCATCGCCGATCAGTACCCGATTGCCCGCGACAAGGTGCGTTTTTGGGGGGAGCCGGTTGCCGTGGTCGTCGCAGCTTCAGATGACATCGCCGAAAAAGCAACCGCCCTGGTCCAGGTAACCTACGAACTGCTGCCGCCGCTGTTGCACCCGCGCCAATCTGTAGAGACAGGCGCTCCCCGGCTTCATCCCGAGCTGGAAAATAACACCCACGACGCCAATCTCCACCCGCAACCGGGGTCGAATATCGCACATCACAACCACCTGCGCCGCCGCAACCTGCTCAAGCCGGGGCTGCCGAACGCCTTGGGTCAGGTCATGCAAGGGTACAACGGCCAGGCGGAGCTCTGCTTGCAAACGGTGGCCGAGCGCCTCGGGCGCAATACCACCCCCACCCAGCCCAACCGCGTACGCGCCCAGGGCATTGCTTGCTTCATGAAGTCTCCGGTCATGCGCACCAACGCGCAGCGTGGCGCCATTCTACGCTTCAATGAAGATGGTACGGCTACCTTATTCACCGGCGCTGTAGAGATCGGTCAGGGGATGAGCACCATCATGACCCAGATTGCCGCGCAAGCACTGGCCATGCCCGTGGAGATGGTGCACCCCTCGCCCGGGGTCGACACGCAGTATTCGCCGTACGAATGGCAGACGGTAGCCTCGCACACCACCTGGGCAGTCGGTAACGCCGTGCGCATGGCGGCCGAGGATGCGCTGGCCCAGATCAAGCGAGCCGGTGAACGAATCTTCAGCGTTCCGCAGGATGAGCTGGTCTGCGAGGACGGCTGTGTCTTCCCCCGCGGACAGGCGCAGCGCGCCCTGACCTATGCCCAGATCGGCGTGGGTTTCACCCGTCCGGATGGGAAATCTGTCAATCCACCCGTGATCGGCCGTGCGACCTTCGTTCCCACCGGTCTCACCTTTCCCGACCCGGCGACCGGGCAGGGTAATATGGCGGCCAGTTGGACTTTTGGCTGCCAGGGCGCCGATGTGGAAACCCAGGACGCCACCGGCCCATATGGCGCGCTTGGGCTGGGTGAACACGGCTTCGTCGCCGTTCCACCGGCCATCGCCAACGCCCTCTCGGGTGCGTTGGGCGTTGAATTCTACGAAACACCCATCTCGCCTGATCGGGTGATAGAAGCCATCAACCAGAAAGAAGGGAGGTGACATCCAGGATAGGGTAGGACGGTCACGCAAATAGGATGATTCGATGAACCTGTACTGTGCCAACTCATCAATTGTAGCGGAGGAGACCATGAAGAAACGTAATGTACTGTTCCTGATCGTATTGGTGATCTTTTTAGCCAGCCTGGTAGCGAGCTGCGCTCCCGCAGCCACACCGACGGTTGCAGCGCCGACAACCGCCGCCTCGAGCGGCAAACTGAAGGTGTATGGAGCCTTTGCCACCCCCATTGAAGAGCCCTGGGACGGCGTCATCCATGCTGCGCTGAACAAGGCTAAAGAGGAAGGCAAGATCGATTACGAGTATACCGAGAACATCGGGACGAGTGGTGACATGGAGCGGATTTTACGCCAGGTTGCCGAGCAAAATAAACCCGATATTATCTTTGGGGATGCCTTCTCGAGCGAAGAGGCTGTGCGTCGGGTTGCGGCGGAGTATCCCAAGATTGCATTCGTGTTCGGCTCCGGCGGCGGTCCCGTCGACCCCAACCTGTCTGTCTTTGACAACTGGATTCACGAACCCGCATATCTGTCCGGCATGCTGGCCGGCGGCCTGACCAAGAGCAATAAGATCGGGATCGTGGCGGCAATGCCCATTCCGGAAGTGGACCGCTTGATCAATGCCTTCGTCGCCGGCGCAAAAGAAGTCAACCCAGAAGCGAAGGTCCTGGTGAGCTTCATTAATAGCTTCTTCGATCCGGCTGCGGCGAAAGAAGCTGCGTTGGCCCAGGTCGATAACGGCGCTGATGTGCTTTATGCCGAGCGCGACGGCGTCATCGACGCTGCCAAGGAGAAGGGATTATTTGCCTTCGGCAATATGAGCGACCAGAATGCCAAGGCGCCTGACCTCGTCGTTTCCGGGCCGGTCTGGAACATGACCCCCACCGTGGAATACGTGATCAGTGCGGTGAAAGCCGGGACCTATACAGCTCAGGATCTGAAGGACTTTTCGATGTGGGCAAAAGGCGGCGCTACGCTGGCCTCCTTCCATGGCGTGGAGAGCAAGATTCCGGCCGACCTGCTGAAGAAGGTCCAGGACAAAGAAGCTGCGATCAAGAGTGGTAATTTCCGCGTTGATATTAACGAAAGCCAACCCGCTGCCGTGAATTAGAGCGGTCTGTTTCGGTTTATTTATCGGGGCGCCAGCCTAACCCCCGGCCCATTATAGGATGGATCACGTGACTTGATCATTTTGTTCCTCCTAAAGGGAGCCTCCGTAGGTTGAACTCCTGCCCTGCCTTAGATATTAAGTCAGGGCAGGAGCACGTAATCACCGCGATCTATGCTCTCTTCACATGACCCCAAGGTTAACGCCTGGAGGTCAGTCAGGATCTTCATATGGTAGCTGTAGAGTTAAAAGGGATTACGAAACGTTTCGGACCAGTGCTGGCCAATGATCACGTCAATTTCAGTCTGCAGCCTGGTGAGATTCAGGCGCTGCTGGGTGAGAACGGCGCGGGCAAGACCACCCTCATGCGCATTCTGTACGGTCTATATACCGCAGACGAAGGCAAGATTTTCGTGAATGATCGGGAAGTTCAAATCCACTCTCCCAAAAATGCCATCGAGAACGGAATCGGGATGGTAACCCAGCATTTCACCCTGGTGCCGCCCAT
This sequence comes from Anaerolineaceae bacterium, assembly GCA_028714615.1. The sequence continues at coordinate 6,945 of JAQTMA010000085.1, forward strand.
GACGGTCGCCGAGAACGTTGTGCTGGGGTATACCAGGAGCTTCCGCCTGGAGATGAAGTCTCTGCAGCGAGAGGTGGGCGAGGCCGCCGCGCGCTTTGGGGTTGAAGTGGATCCGAAAGCAGAGGTCCGGCATCTATCCGTAGGCGAGAGGCAGCGCGTGGAGATTCTCAAATCCCTCTATCGCAATGCCCGCGTGCTGATCCTGGACGAACCCACCGCAGTGCTGACCCCCAACGAGGTCGATACGCTGTTTGTTGCGTTGCAACGGTTGTGCAAAGACGGTATGTCCATCGTGTTTATCAGTCACAAGTTGAATGAAGTCATGGCGATCTGTGATCGGATCACCGTGTTAAGGGATGGGAAGTGGGTTGGAACGGTGATGAAGTCAGAGACTACCCAGACCGATCTGGCGAAGATGATGGTGGGGCGCGAGACCTTTGGCGTGAGCCGCCCGATGGAGAAACATTGCGGCGCTCCCTTGCTGCGGATTGAGGATTTGAGTGCGCTGGACAAAAAAGGCCTGCCAGCCCTGAAGAAGGTCAACCTGGAGGTATGCCGGGGAGAAGTCCTTGGGATCGCCGGCGTCTCCGGAAATGGCCAGGCGGAGCTCACCCACATCCTCACCGGAATGCTCAAGCCCACCGAAGGCAAGGTTTGGGTGGGTGAAAAGGACCTGACCGGTGCGCAGCCGACCGAGTTCACCGCCGCAAAAGTCGGACGTATTCCCGAAGACCGGCATGGCGGGGTGGTTGGTGATCTGACCGTCGCGGAAAACCTGGCGTTGGAGGACCTCGAGGCGTTTGTCCACAATGGAATGCTCGATCGCAAGGCCATCCAGCTCAATGCAGAGCGCCTGATCCAGGAATACCAGATCAAGGCCGCGTCCTCTGACCGCATTCGCACCCTCTCGGGTGGGAATATGCAGAAAGTGCTGCTGGCCCGGGCGTTGTCGCGTAATCCCCAGGTGGTGATTGCTTCTGAGCCGACCCGAGGGTTGGACGTCGGCGCTACCGAGTATGTGCGTTCCAGGTTGGTAGAACAACAGAAAGCAGGCGCCGCCGTCTTGCTGCTCTCGGAAGACCTGGACGAAGTCCTGGCGCTTTCAGACCGGATCGCTGTGATCTATGAGGGGCAAATTGTGGGTGTGGTGGCGGCTCAGGAAGCTACCATAGAACAAATCGGGTTGATGATGTCTGGGGCGCTGGAGGTGGAGCATGCTTAAGTTGAAGTGGGAACGGATGGAGGCGCCCTTCTGGTTCCGCCCCATGATTCCGGTAGTGGCTATCCTGGCGACCTTAATCCTGACCTCGGTTTTGATCGTGGCTGCTCGCGCTAATCCTCTCGAGGCATTTTACTATTTCTTGATTTACCCACTCTCCAGCCAGTTTAGTCTCTTTGAAGTACTGGTCAAGGCTACCCCGCTGCTGTTGACCGGCGCTGCAGTAACCTTCGCTTTTGCCGCGGGTTATTGGAACATCGGTGCTGAGGGGCAGCTATTGGCCGGGGCGATTGCCGCTGCCTGGATCGGTACACTGGTGAAAGGCATCCCACCTGTCGTTGCCATTTTGATGATGATTGCAGCCGGTTTTATTGCAGGAATGCTCTGGGCGCTCATCCCGGCGCTGCTCAAGACCCGCCTCGCCGTGGATGAAATCGTCACGACCCTCTTGATGAACACGGTGATCACCTTTCCGATCAGCTTTTTGCTGAACGGTCCCTGGCGCAACCCAGCCACCGGTGAGCCCCAATCTCCGGAGATTCTGGCTAATGCTTATTTTCCGCACCTGGTCCCTCGTTCTCGTCTCCATATCGGGTTTATTCTGGCCTTGATCGTTTTGGCAATCATTTGGGTGGTGCTGTCGCGCACCTCTTTCGGATTGCGTATGCGGGCCATTGGTCTTGGCCAGCATGCAGCTCGTTTTGCCGGTGTAAGAGTTGAAAAAACCATGTTGATCGCTGCCCTGGTCAGCGGCGGAATCGCCGGGCTGGCCGGGGTGGGCGAAGTCGCCGGTATCCACTTTCACTTGATATCGGGAATTTCGGGGGGAGATGGGTATACCGGGATCATTGTCGCGATGTTGGGCGGTTTGAATCCCATTGGAGTCGGCTTAGGTGCGCTTTTCATCGGGCTTATCGAGACGGGCGCCCAATCGGTTAGCCAGGTGCTGGGCGTGCCGATCTATCTGGGTAATGTGGTCGAGGCGACCTTACTCCTGGTCACCTTGAGCATGCTCATTTTGCAGCACTACCGCCTCCGGAGGGTATAATCATTATGGAAGTCTTTATCCTTGGCCTGTTGGCTGCAACCTTACGGATCGCCACTCCCTTGATATTTGGGACCCTGGGCGAGTTATTCTGCGAACGATCAGGCATCCTCAACCTTGGAATCGAAGGTACCCTGCTGATCGGGGCGTTCAGCGGTTTTGCCGCTGCGGAGTTGAGCGGCTCCTTATGGGTCGGATTGTTGGCTGCCATTGTTGCCGGGTCTCTCGCGGGACTGCTGATGGGTTTGCTGACCGTCCGCCTGGGGCTTAACCAACACGTCTCCGGCCTGGGGCTGACCTTGCTCCTGACCGGCCTGGCTTACTTTAGCTTCCGCTTGTTATTCGGTTCGCATAAACCCACCATTGAGCCTTTCGAGAAATTGCATTTGTTTGGCAACCTCCCAGTGTTAGGCCCGATTGGCGAGCAATATGCACTGACCTATATTGCCATTATTTTGGTACCTTTTTTCTGGTGGCTGTTGTACCGCACCAGCTTTGGCTTGAAGATGCGGGCCGCTGGCGAAAACCCGGAAGCTACGGATGCAGCCGGCATCAATGTCTTTACCACCCGTTATGCTGCTCTCGCTATTGGGGGCGGCTTGATGGGGATCGGTGGGGCGTTTCTGTCGATGGCCCAACTCGGCTTGTTCACCTTCGACATTATCGCCGGGCGCGGCTGGGTTTGCATTGCCCTGATCATCTTTGCCAACTGGCACCCGATCAAAGTCTTGTGGGGCGCTCTGCTCTTCGGCGGGGTCTCGGCCTTGCAACTGCGCCTGCAGGCCACCGGCATGAAGCTGCCTTACGAGCTGTTCCTGGCGCTGCCTTACCTGGTTACCATCCTGGCTCTGGTGCTGGCGGGACGCAACGTCTCTGCACCTGCGGCTTTATTGAAAGCTTACCACAGGGAGTAAAGGAGGACTACTATGAAATACCGATACATTGGTAAAAGTTACATCCGTCCCGATGCCATCAGCAAGGTCACCGGCAAGGCTATTTACCTGGACGATGTCCGGCTTCCCAACATGATGCACACTGCCATCCTGCGGCCCGAGACGGCCCATGCCCTCATCCTCGGCATCGATACGACCCGGGCTGAACAATCCGCGGGTGTGGTGAAAGTGATCACCGGCAAAGGATGCAAATATCACTACGGCGACAACATCCGCGATCTGATCCCCATGGCGATTGACAAAGTGCGTTACATCGGCGAGCCCGTAGCGGCCGTCATCGCCGACACACCGGCCCACGCCCGCCAGGCCGTGGCGAAGATCGCCGTTCAGTATGAGCCGCTGCCTGTCTACACCGATGCGCTCAAAGCCCTCTCGGATGACGCTGTCTTGATCCACGAGCACCAGGAAGAATACTGGCGCCTGCCGACCTTGCAGTGCCGCCCCGACACCAATGTGGCCAACCTCTACCATCTGAAAAAAGGGCGCGGCGAAGCTGGTTTTGACGAGGCCGACGTGATCGTCGAAGCCGAGTTTAATTATCCCTTTGGCTCTTGCGCCGCCATCGAACCGCACGGAAGTATCGCCTGGTTCAAAGAAGACAAGACCATCGAAGTTTGGTCTTCCTCCATCTGCCCCTTCATCATCCGCGAGGACCTGGCGCACTCCTACGGCGTTCCCGTCTCGGATGTGCGCGTCCATATCCCCGATATTGGAGGTTGCTTTGGGTATAAGTCGGATATTACCGTCGAGCAAACCATTGCCTGGATCGCCAGCTTCTTGCCAGGCGTCCCGGTCAAGTGGGTCGCCACCCGCGAGGATGATTTCGCCAGCACCTTGATCGCGCACGGTATCCGCTCGTTCATCAAGATCGGCGCCAAGGAGGATGGCACCCTGATTGCTATCCAGAATAGCATCTACCACTCCGGCGGCGCCTATGCCGACACTGCGGTCAATGTGACCATCGCAGCCACGCACAATTCGACGGGACCGTATGAATTCCAACATTGCGACCTGACCGGGTACACCGTCTACACCAATACGCCTCCCGTGGGCGCCTACCGGGGCTATGGCCACCAGGAAGCCCAGTTCGCCACTGAGCGCATGATGGATTTGCTGGCGCGCAAACTGAATATGGATGCCTTCGAATTGCGCTCGAAGAACTACCTGCGCGAAGGCCGGCGTAATGCCCTCGGTGAAATGATGTGGAAGTCCAATGGCGATATCCAACAATGCGCTGACCGCATTCAAGAGGTGGTTTTTCACCACGAGAAGCCGCGCGAGGATGATCAATTCTTCTACGGGCGCGGTTTTGCCGCAGCGATGAAATCGCCCAAGGGTGCGCCGTTCTCCACCAAGGGCTGCTACATGAAGATGAATATCGATGGCAGCATTTCCATCAACATGGGCGGCGCCGAGGTCGGGCAGGGCCTGCGTACGGTGATTCGCCAGGTAGCGGCTGAAGCATTGATGATTCCACCCGAGAAGATCCGCGTCTACTCTGAGATCGATACCCAGTTCTCGCCTTACGAATGGCAGACCATCGGTTCCATGTTCACCATGCAGGGAGGGCGCGCCATCATCCGCACCGCCAATAAGCTGATCGCTGTTCTCAAGCAAAACGCGGCTCAGGCGCTAAAAACGGAGCCCGACTATCTGGAATACGACGGGGAAAAGGTCTACCTGCGCAACGATCCGAGCTACTTCATCACCACCGGCGACCTGGCCCGCGGGTATATCACCGAGGACGGAATCACCATCGGTGAGTTAGCCCAGGCCACCGCCGACGCGCGCCTGCCGCGCTACGCCAATCCTGATCAGAATGGGCAAGGCTCCCTGGGTGTCACCTACACCTTTGGCGCTCAGGGCGTTGAACTTCGCATCGAGAAGAAGACCGGGAAGATCTTCGTCGATCATTTCGCCTCCGCCTTCGATGTGGGCCAGGTGATCAACCCGCTCCAGATCCGCGGTTCGGTGTTGGGCGGTGTGACCATGTCCATTGGCGCTGCTTTGTACGAGGAATTGAAGTTCGACGAACAGGGGCGTATCACCAATCCGCAGTATTACCAGTATCACATCCCGGTGTATAAAGAAGCGCCCCGGCAAACCATCGATTTCTTCGAAACGCCCGACACCATCGGTCCTTTTGGAGCGCGCGGGATCGGCGAGCACTCAGTCATCGGGGCAGCTCCGGCTATTTTAAATGCGATTTACGACGCGACCGGTATCGACCTGTACCAGATTCCCGTAACACCCGACATCATGAAGCAGGCATTGGATGCCTTGAAGGAGGTGGCATAATGGCCGAGATAATCAGCTTTACCGTCAACGGCGTTTTGCGAAATGTCGATGTCCCACCCGGCACCATGCTGCTGGACGTGATCCGTGACGTGCTCAACCTGACCGGGACCAAGCGCGGCTGCGACAACGCCACCTGCGGCACCTGCGTGGTGGTGGTCAACGGCAAAGCCCTCAAGAGCTGCAATACCCCCGTTTCCAGGGTGGCCGGCGCCCAAATCATCACTGTCGAAGGGCTGGCCCAAAGCCATGACCAGTCCGGGGTCGAGCTGCATCCCATCCAGAAGGCGATTGTCGCATCCGGCGCAGTGCAGTGCGGCTTCTGCACGCCCGGCATCGTCATGGAACTGTATGGTTTGCTCGAAAACAAGCCAGACGCCTCGGAACGGGAGATCGAGAACGCCCTGAACAAGCACTTGTGCCGCTGTACCGGCTACGAGCCGATCCGCGATGGCGCCATGATGGCCCAAAAGCTGGTGCAGGAGCGCAACGCTGTAACCAACAATTGAGTCAGTCTGGCCGAGCCGCGCTTCATTCTGCGCCTGGTGCAAGGTGAGGATACCCTGGCGGAAGCGGAATTGACCCTGCCGGTTGAGGGTACCAGCCTGATCGGCCAGGACGGCGGCGAAGTGAGCGGCCTGAGCGGCAAAGTGAAGGTCAAGGTCCTCGCCGGGGCTCTACCGGAAGCGGTGGAGGTGAGCGTGCAAAAAGCCAAACCCGACGCCACCATTGAACCTTCTTTATCCGTACTTCCTATGAGTTTTCGGCTTCAGGCAGCGCCGAGGTCAGACTCTCGCTAAATTCCCTGAGCTCCGGCTGAAAAGCGGTCCACACTGTCAACAGAAAAACCAGCGCTCCGGCTGAGATGAATAACAAGTTTAATAGGACTTACGCAAGCGACATCCGAATAGCCGGTGATTTTAGTTGTTGACGTAAGTAATCGCCCAATAGACCCTGCTTGACCTGATAAATGGTTGGTTGAGTTTCCTGGGCCACCTGATGCAGACGGATCCAAACCAAAATGGCGCACCCAATCTGATTGCGAATAATGCGAGACAGGCGACATTGGCAACCTTCCAATCCGGTCAATTGCTTGGTCTCCCGGGGAAACTGCTCAATATTCTACCGCAACGAGAAATTCTTATCCACGATGGTGTCATCAAACACGAGGTAGCCGCTGGAGGTTTGCTTCACCTGACCATTCACATTCTCCCATACCAGGCGAGGCGTAATTCTTTCTCCCGCCAAATAGCGGTTGATCGTGTCGTGACTCAACTTTTCGGTGTGATCGGCAAAATTGGCGAGGAATGACCAGGAGTAGCTTTTTCGTTTTAAATACTATCTTACCGTCTCAACCACCCTCCCATCCTGCAAATGAATTACCCGGGCCGCGCGGGTGGTAAGCGCCACGTTATGGGTGACCAGCACCAGCGTTAGACCCTTCTCCCTCACCAACTGCTCCAGCAAAGCCATGATTTCTTCCCCTGCCCGCGAATCCAGGTTGCCGGTAGGCTCGTCGGCCAGGATGATCCCTGGAGAATTGACCAAGGCGCGGGCGATGGCCACCCGCTGCTGCTCCCCACCCGAGAGTTGCCCGGGCAAATGCTGCATGCGGTGCTCCAGCCCCACGCTAGCTAGCAGTTCTCGGGCGCGATCCTTTAATTTGAAATTCAACCGGCGCTGGTAGGGGACCAAGGGCAGCATCACGTTTTCGAAGGCTGTCAAGGTGGGGATTAACTGGAACAACTGGAAGATGAAACCGATCTTTTCACGGCGGAAATCGGCTAAAGTATCGCCCTTGAGAGATCTTATATCAATTTCATTGATACAAACATAACCTATTGTCGGCTTATCGAGAGTACCCATGAGATTTAGGAGGGTAGTCTTCCCACTACCGGAGGATCCGGTGATTGCAACCATTTCCTTTTCCTGGATGGATAGATTTATTTCTTTTAATGCCTGCGTTCCAGGATTCGCCCCATAGACTTTCCACAAACCAAATGTCTCAATAATTGGATGACTCATCGGTTCACCTCTCCAACTGCAAGATCAATTGATAGCCCAACGCCACCGCCTGATGTAGCTTATCCGCGTGAAGGGTGTCTGCGGAATCGAATTCGGATCCAGCTAAGCCGTTCCCCTGTCCGCAGATTAGCAGGGCTGGCAAATCTCGATATAAAAACACAGGTTGGTTGGACATGCAGGGACTTGCCCGCTTCTCCACAGTAATACCGAGAGCTTCCGCCGCCTGCGAAGCCTCGTTTAGGAGACTGGGTGGCGTCTCCACCTGGGTGCTTATATGGGCGAGCTGCGCCTCCAACCAGGCGCTCAGGTCAGCCCTATCGACATCGAGCCGCTTAGTCCACAATGGGGTCAGATACGCCAGCCCGCCCGCGCGGATGGTCTGGATCTGATCCGTGCTGAGTAAGGATCCGTTTGGATCAGGCCCATTCAGTGTGGTGCCTAGCAACAGCTTTTCCCAGGCACCCACTTGGTCGAACTCCAGCACTGTGCGCACGTGGGAGAGCTCGGATTCATGGGATAACAAGTAAGCGGTCGCGCCTTCCAGCCCGGTGGCCGTCCCGGTCAAGGTCAGGAAGCGCAGAGTGACCGGCGATCCTCGCTCGGCAAAAATGCGTGCCAGCTCCAGCAGAACGCCGATTCCCGATCCATTCTCATCGGCTCCAGGACTATTGGTGTTGGAATCAATACGCGCCACCAGCCAGATCTCCTCTTGCAGGCGCTCCCTTCCAGGCAAGACAGCCACCACGTTCTCCCCAACCGGGATAGATGCTTGCAGACCCATCTGTGTTAGGATCGGTTTGCTCTCCTTGTCGTTGTCTAGATACAAGCTGACGGCTGCCAGGTAGGGCGCCGGAAAGCCGTAATGCGCTACTAGGCGTTGCAGGGGAGAGTCGGTCCGCTGGCGAGGGTCTGCCTCCTGCGCCAGCACGATCTTCCCGGCTACCGCTTCGGCCGGGGGGTAGGGGGCGCCTACTGGAAGGAAGAGCGCTTCCCCCTTAATGGTTGTCCCCTCTTGCAGGCTTTGCCCGTGGTAGGCCAGGCCTAGCACCCGCCCCTCCTGCCCAGGCAGATGCAGTAATGGGCCCTGGCTGCCCGGCAGGTAGAAGGTCACTCCAGTCAGAGGGACAGCCTGCTGGCTCACCTCGAGACCAAAAGTCTGGAAATGTTGACGGATGTATGCAGCCGCTGACTGTTCAGCCGCGTTCCCCAGGTATCGGGGACCCAATTGGGTTAATTCAGCAACGCGGCGGAGCGCGCTTTCAGTTGAAACCGCCTGCAAGGCTGGATGCAGAGGCGCCTGCGCTGGTGAGTTGGAGAGGAAGATTTGTTGGACCACCGCTTTACGCCCGCCCAAGCCGGCCACCCCAACCAGCAGGATCCCTGTAATCACCAAAGCCGCCCCCCAACGCAACACCGACCACCGCGGAAAGGCGCGCACCCTTTCTGCCGGACCTGCCAAGACCTGGACTGGGGTCAACTGGACCGCGCGAATGGCTGGGTAAAGCGCCACCAGCATCCCCAGCAAGGTAGCGCTAGCAATAGTCAGCGCGGAAACCATTTCCAGATTTACCAGAACTTTGCCGGAGATCCCCCAGAACAACAACGACCCGACCCCCAAACCCAGCACGCCACCTAACCCGCCGAGCGCCGCACCCTCCCACAAAACTGCGAGCATGATGTCACGTAACCGCCATCCAACGGCCTGCAGGACTCCAAATTCACGAGCGCGCTCCATCACTCCCAGCAACAAGTTTTCCAGGATAGCCAGGATCCCGGCCATCAAGCCGGTGGCGATCATCAGGTAATGGTAG
>JAQTMA010000086.1:0-7132 GCA_028714615.1 Anaerolineaceae bacterium
GCGGAGAGGGTGGGATTCGAACCCACGGTGGTCCAGAGGGCCACAACGGTTTTCGAGACCGCCCCGATCAACCACTCCGGCACCTCTCCCGATTTCCGCCCGAATTATAACAGAATATATCTCGATTACTTCCTGCGCCGCCCCGTGGAATGGGATATGCATGATGACTTATCAAAAAATCCACCCATGGAAGTTTTTTGGTGATTAATTGAAAAACAGATTGGATTCTCACTTTTTTTCTACTCGAAATTCAGCAATCGATAATCACACCGGTTGTTCATTTTTGCTTCTTGAGCACGTCCGCAATTCGCTCCCCGAACGTCTGCAACCGCCATGGCGTTGAAGCCATCACCTCGCGCAACTCTTCTTCCTGGCGAGGGTTGCGCTGCGCGAGGGTAAAAAGGACATCCTTGGGTAAGACGACGTCCGATTCCACACCCATCGCCTGGGCAGTCACTTTGCGCCAGGTCCGCAATGCATCCAACCGGTTGAGAAAGCGCTCGTCCCGCCGGGGCAGCGCTGGGCGGCGCAACGGCTGTGCTTCCAGCCCGCGCTGAACCGCGCGCAACAGCGACTGGCCATGCCGGCGGAATTGCCGCTCGCTCAACGCCCCCAACTCCGCCAGGGCTTGCGTGTCTGCCGGTAGGGCCTGGGCGATCGCTAATAAATTTTGATTGCCCAATACTTTAAAGGGCGGCAGGTTTGCCGCTTTGGCTTGCTGCTCCCGGTAGAGGGCCAGTTCACGCAGCACCGCGGCTTGCTGGGGACTGAGGTCCTGCACGCCGGAGATACGCCAGAACGGCTCGATAACGATCTCGTCCGGGTTGGAGTCGGGAATTCCCTCGGCCATTCGCCGGAAGTCTTCTTCCGCCAGGCTCAAGCGTCCCATCTCGATCAACTCATTGCGCAAACGGTCCCGCAGCAGCTTCAGGTAATGGGTATCCAGGCGAGCGTAAGCCATTTGAGCGGGAGGCAGCGGGCGCAAGGCCCAGTCGGCGCGTTGGAAATGTTTGTCCAGGGTGATCCCGAACTCGGCTTCCAGCAATGAACCCAGCCCGACAGCCGGTTTAGCCAGGATGCGGGCTGCCAGCATGGTATCGAAAATATTCGAGAATTGGAAATGAAAATCGCGCCGTAGGCAGATTAGGTCATATTCTGAGGCGTGGAAAATCTTTTCAATGACCGGATTCGCAAAAATCGGTCCGAGCGCGCTCAGCTCATGCAACCCGAGCGGGTCCACCAGGTAATCGGTTGCCTCCGTGGAAAACTGGATCAAGCACACCTGTTCCCGGTAAGCGTGCAGGCTATTGGATTCGGTATCTACAGCCAAAATGGGGCATTCGACCAGGTGTTTCACCATCTGGCCTAACATAGAAGCACGATTGACCCAGATGGGTGCGGTGAGTTCTGGCAAATCCATGGGCACCATTATAGTCCATTGGCGGCTGCAAAGGGAAAAACCCGGCTATGGGTTATAATTCAGGCATCTTAATCCCAGGAATGACCGCATGACACTGCTCAAGATTTCAATTACCTACTGCGCGGTTTGACACTACACTCCGCGGGCTGCCAGTTTGGCAGCCGAACTGCTCGACCTATTCGAACCCGAGATCGAATCGATCACCCTGATTCCCTCGGATGAAGGACGCTACGAGATCGAGGTAAATGGCGACCTGATCTATTCCAAATTGAAAACCAACCGCCACGCTCAGCCCGGGGAGATCAGCAACCTGATCCGCCAGCGGCTGGAGGGTAAGTAAGCCACGAACGCACAAAGGATAGAACCGCATGAAAAAAGGTCGCGTGTTTTCTGGCGCCCGACCCACCGGCCGCCAGCACCTTGGAAATTACCTGGGCGCCATCCAGAACTACGTGGCGCTGCAAGACGAGTATGACTGCATTTATTGCATCGTCGATTTGCACGCTCTCACCACCATGGAGACCACCCGGGACCTGATCGAGAACACCTACGAGATGGCCCTTGACTGGCTCGCAGCCGGCATCCGCCCGGACGACGCAATCATCTTTATCCAATCGCAGGTGCCGCAAGTAACCGAGTTGCATACCCTTCTCTCGATGGTGACACCGATGGGCAAACTCACCGACCTCCCGACCTTCAAGGAGAAGGTGCGCCTGCATCCACAGAACGTGAACTACGGGCTGCTGGGCTACCCGGTGCTGATGTCTGCTGATATCGCTCTCTACAAAGCCGGCCTGGTGCCCGTCGGAGTGGACCAGGCGCCTCATATCGAATTTGCCCGCGAGACCGTGCGATCGTTCAATTACCACTTCAACACCAACGTCTTGATTGAGCCGCAGATGAAGGTCACCGAGTTCCCCAAGGTGATCGGCATCGATGGGCAGCAGAAGATGAGCAAAAGCCTCAACAATCACATTGAGCTCGCCGCCACCCCCGAGGAGACCACCAAGCTGGTCATGAGCATGGTCACCGACCCGGCGCGCATGCGGCGCACAGACCCCGGCAACCCGGACGTATGTAACGTTTTCTCCTTGCATAAGGTGTTTTCCTCGCCGGAAGAGGTGGGAATGGTGAATGTGGAGTGCCGGCGAGCAGGCATCGGCTGCGTGGACTGCAAGAAAATGCTCGCGCGTAACTTGAACACCTCCCTGGCGCCTTTCCGCGAACGGCGGGCCGAGATCGGTAAAGACCCGCAAGGCGTGTGGGATATCTTGCACGACGGGGCTCGCCGGGCCGGCGTCATCGCCGAAGCCACCATGCGTGAAGTGCGGGATGCGGTAGGTCTACCAGGATAAAACACCAACCACAGAGAGCACTGAGAACACAGAGAATTTATAATTAAGGCGGCTCCTAGTTACTCTTCCCCCCTGTTCTTTTAATTCTCTTCTCTCTGTGTTCTCAGTGCTCTCTGTGGTTAAAGCCCTTATGAGAACAATCATCCAACGCGTCTCCCATGGAAAAGTAACCGTCAACAACCGCATCGTCGCGGAGATCGACCGCGGCCTGGTCATCCTGCTGGGCATCGGGCCGCAAGATACCGAATTTCAAGCGCGCTTCCTGGCCGAAAAGATCGCCAATTTGCGCATCTTCGAAGATGCCCAGGAGAAAATGAACCTGTCCGTGCTGGACGTGCAGGGGCAGGCCATCGTGGTTTCGCAGTTCACGCTCTATGCCGATGCCCACAAAGGCCGCCGCCCATCTTTCACCGAAGCTGCCCCACCTGAAATCGCCAGCGCCTTGGTGGAACGCTTCGTCGCCTTGCTGCGCGAGCAGGGCGTTCCCACCCAGACGGGTCAGTTCGGCGCCCACATGTTGGTAGACATCGCCAACGACGGTCCGGTGACTATCTGGTTGGAAGCGTAAAAGCTTTATCCACGGATTTCACAGATTTTAAGAACTCTATCCGTGAATTTCGATTATCGAAAAAACCAAATTAGCGAAATTCACGGATAAGGCCCTCCCCGCGCCAGAGAACCGCATCGAGCTGCACAGCCCGCGCCCCGGCAGTGAGCATAGCCTGCCCATCTCCCTCGGAATACACGCCCCCCGATCCGATCACCTTCAGTCCATATCTCGCAGCCGCCTCCACCGCGGTTAACGCTGGAAAAGCTCATCCATTCCCGATCCGTACGGTTCAGGATACAATGAAGCTGTATCCCGTTCCTCAATTCTCAGGAGGTAGTATGAACATCGACCGAGTATTCCAGGGCCTGGCTCCTTTTGCCTGGCTGATCTTCGCTGGCCTTGTGGCGCTGATCATCGTTCGCGCTTCGCGAAACCAACCGATCCGCAATGCATCGGCTTTATTGATCATTTCAGGAATCATCGCGGTTGCCCTCACCGGCACGGCTCTTGGGTTGGTTTTTATTCAACCCGAAGACCGCGGCGTGGTCATCTCGGCGGTAGCGCCCGGCGGCTATCGCCAGGCTGCTTTAGGCCCCGGCTTGCATTGGATCATCCCCTTCGCCGAGAAGGTTGTTATTTATCCCATCTCCAAGCAAACCTACACCATGTCGATTGCCTCCAAGGAAGGCCAAATTCAGGGTGATGATTCGATCGCCGCCCGCACCCTGGATGGGCAAGAGATCTTTGTGGATGCCTCGGTCATCTACCAGATTAACCCTGAAAGAGTGGTAGACGTGCATATCGCCTGGCAGAACCGCTACAATGATGATCTGGTGCGGGCTCAATCGCGCGGCATTATTCGGGATGTCGTTTCGCAGTACCGGGTGGATGAGGTGGTCAGCACCAAGCGCCTGGAGATGACCGGCAAGATCAATGAAGCGATGGGCGCCAAGCTTACCTCGAACGGACTAACGCTGATCGATTTCGTCCTGCGCAATATCACCTTCTCCCCAGAATACGCCGCCTCTGTCGAGCAGAAGCAGATTGCCGAACAGCAGTCCCAGCAGGCTAAGTTCGTGGTAGAGTCGAAGAAACAAGAAGCCGAACAGGCTCGCCAGGTGGCGCAAGGCAAGGCAGACGCTTCCGTAATCGCCGCAAAGGGCGACGCCCAATCGCGCCTGATTCAGGCTGAAGCTGAAAAACAGGCGCTGCTTCTGATCAACGCTGCCCTCCAGAATAATCCCGACCTGCTCACCTACCAATACATCAGCAAGCTGGCGCCCAACATCCAGGCCATGCTGCTGCCGAGCAATGCACCATTCATTTTCCCGCTGCCTACGACCGCGCCAGTTCTGACCCCCCAACCAACCGCAGCTCCCACGACAGTAGCCCCCACTACGACTCCATAAGAACACCCTTATCCAAAGCCCAACTGTGTACCTGGTAGGGGCGACCCACACGCAGTGGTCGCCCCCACCGGTTATTCTTCGACAGAATTGTCTTTGTAGAAAACGTCTAGAATCCAGTGTCATTGATCAGATTTGTGGTTTAATTTGCATATGACCGATCTTCCAAAACATCCTTCCGGGCGACAAATCCGCCTGACCAGCCTCTCCAGTTGCGCAGGCTGAGCATCCAAGCTCAACGCGGAGACGCTGGCGCAGGTGCTGCGCCCCATCCAATCTGTCTTTCACCCCGGAGACTATCCCAATCTGCTGGTGGGATTGAACTCGCCGGATGACGCGGCTGTCTGGCAGCTTGATGAAGACCGCGCCCTGGTGCTCACCACCGATTTCTTCACCCCGGTGGTAGATGACCCCTACGATTATGGCGCCATCGCCGCTGCCAACAGCCTGTCGGATGTATACGCCATGGGCGGGCAACCCTTCCTGGCGCTCAATATCGCCGCCCTGCCGCCCAGCCTACCCACCGAAATCTCTACGGAAATCATCCGCGGTGGCGCCGAGAAGGCCCTCCAGGCAGGCGTGGTCATCGCCGGGGGGCACACCGTGCAAGACAAGGAACCGAAATACGGATTGGTGGTCATCGGATTCGTCGATCCCCGCCGCATGTTGACCAAATCCGGAGCGCAGCCTGGCGACCGTCTGGTGATCACCAAGCCGCTGGGGTTTGGCGTGACGACCACTGCTTTGAAACGGGAGGAAGCTGCTGCGGCCGATGTGGCCGAAGCGGTTGCCTGGATGACCACGCTTAACGACCGCGCTGCCCACCTGGCGGTCGAATGTGAGCTGATAGGCGCCACCGACGTGACCGGCTACAGTCTGCTCGGGCACGCTTCGGAGATGGCCCAGGCCTCTCACGTTGCAATGCGCTTCGATTACGCCGCCATTCCCTTCTTGAAGGGCGCCCGACGATACGCTGAGGCTGGGACTTTCCCAGGGGGCGCCGGCGACAACCAGGCGTATTTCGGGGGGAAAGTACGCTTTGAAACCAGCTTGAGTGATGCGCAACGGATGCTGCTCTTCGACCCGCAAACCAGCGGCGGCTTGTTGTTATGCGTGCCGCCCGAGAAGCTGGAGCATTTCCACAAATTGGCTGCCGAATTAAACCAGCCGGTCTGGGTTATCGGCCAGGTGGTCGAGGGTCAAGACCTGCAGGTCTACTAATTCCCTATTCTCTGACCAATCCGATTCAAATTGTCCCCGCTTGACCGCCTTAACTGTTTCTGTTATGATGGCGCCACGGAGACCCAACCGCTATGCAAAACAATCAGATGTCCGAAAGCCCGGGGGAAGCTCCCGTTTCGCCCGAACCGGCGCGGACGCACGAAGAACTCAAAGGGTGGACGCTCATCTGGGAAAGATTGGTCCGCCTGGGCTTTGGGGAGACCGTCCTCCGCATCGGTACCAGCGTCATTTCCGTCCTACTCTTCCTCATCGTCATCTGGGTCATGGGCAATTTCTACGTCAAGGGACCCACCCGCCTGGCGAAGCAAGCCGGGCTGGCTGCTGCCGGCGGACCGGCTTCCACACCCACCCTTGCCCTTCCGACCATTCGTTATCAATCTGCTCCCCTGGCGATGATCGGGATCACGCGCCTATCCTTGCTGCATACCACCCTGCCTACCCGCCCGCGCTTCGAGATCACACAATACGAGGTGCAGGCCGGCGATAACCTGATCGCCATCGCGCAACGCTTCGGCCTGAACCCCAAGACCTTGCTGTGGGGGAACTACGAGGTGCTTGCCGATGACCCGGAACGCCTGATGCCCGGTCAACAACTCAATATTCTGCCGGTGGATGGGGTGCTGCACAAGTGGGCCGCCGGAGAAGGCCTCCGCAAAGTCGCCGAATTTTTCGGGGTCACACCGGATGCGATCATTGATTGGCCCGGTAACAACCTGAGCGCCGAGACGATCGGCGACCTGGCTGCCCCGAATATTCCGGTAGGGACGCCTATCGTCATTCCGGGTGGTAAGCGCGATTTCAGCGGGTGGACCGCCCCCCGCATTGTGCGAACCGACCCTTCCACGGGGAAGAGCCTGGGGGTGGGCGCCTGCGGGAAAGTGGTGGCTGGCGCCGTCGGGAGCGGTGGGTTTATCTGGCCGACCACTGAGCATTTTATCTCGGGGTATACCTACACCCCCGATGCGAACCATTACGGGATCGATATCGGCGGTAAACTGGGCAACCCGGTTTACGCCGTCGACAACGGCGTGGTCGTCTACGCGGGATGGAGCGAGCAAGGTTACGGCAACCTGGTCATCATCGACCACGGCAACGGCTGGCAGTCGCTGTATGCCCACCTGAATGATATCTACGTCACCTGCGGGATGAGCCTGTTCCA
>JAQTMA010000086.1:7232-16011 GCA_028714615.1 Anaerolineaceae bacterium
TGCACATGGAGGGTGATCGCATGAATACGCTGACGGACCTGCGTCCTTCTCCAATCGCGGGACAGTGGTACAGCGATGACCCGCACCAGCTTGCCGCCCAGGTAGACCGGTTTCTCGCTCAGGCGCAATTGCCACCGCTCCTCGGGGAGGTCGTCGCAGTCATCGCCCCACATGCCGGCCACCTCTATTCGGGCGCCGTCGCCGGATTCGCCTTCAAAGCCATCATGAGCCTGCCCGTCGACCTGGTGGCCGTTATCTCACCCATGCACCACCCGTACCCGCAACCATTGCTCACTTCCAGCCACAATGGCTATGTCACACCCCTGGGGACGGTAACCATCGCCAAAGACTCGGTCGCTCAATTGGATCAACTTCTCCGCAACACCCTCCATTTCGGCCTCACACCCGTCTCCCGCGATCAGGAGCATTCCCTGGAGATCGAGCTGCCGTTCTTGCAGCGTGCCCTGGATGAGGATTTCGAACTGCTCCCCGTGATGGTACGCGACCAAGATCCCGAGACGATGCGTGCATTGGGCAATGCCCTGGCGGAAACCCTCAAAGGGCGTAAAGCCCTCTTGGTAGCCTCCAGCGATCTATCCCACTTTTACCCGGCCCGCACGGCAGAGCGGCTGGATGCTGAGATCCTGCGCCAGGTGGAAGCGTTTTCTCCGGAGGGGTTGTACGAAGCCGATCGTTCTGGGAAAGGCTACGCTTGCGGGCTGGGCGCAATTGCTGCAGTTCTATATGCAGCGCATTTGTTGGGAGGTACGACCGCGCGTGTGCTCCAATATGCCACCTCCGGGGACGTCACCCGAGATTACACCTCCGTGGTCGGTTATGGGGCGGCCGTCATCCTTAAGCCGGCATGATATTCTGGAACATCGTACTCATCTTTGTCCTGATCGGCCTAAACGGATTCTTCGTGGGGGTGGAGTTTGCTGCGGTAGCCTCGCGGCGCGCCCGCCTGGACCTGTTGGCAGAATCCCAAAGCAGCGCCGCTGAACTGGTGCGCACCTGGCTCGATAATTCGGCATCCCGCGACCGGTTGATCGCCGCTTCACAACTCGGCATCACCCTGGTGAGCCTGGCGTTGGGCGCGGTTGGTGAAAATACCTTTGCCGCCTTGCTAGACCCGCTCTTCCGTAACATGCGCCTGCCTGCCTGGGCGCAAGCCGCTGCCGGTATCCTGCCTGCGCTACCCCTGGTTATTTCCTTGATCGTCGTGACCTCTTTCCACGTGGTGCTGGGAGAACAGGTGCCCAAAGTCGCAGTGCTACGCGCCCCCGAGCACTTCGCCCTGTCGGCTGCCCCAATCATGCAAGTATTCGGAACAGTCTTCAAAGGCTTCATTAGTTTGTTAGATTGGGCGGCTCGCCAGGTTTTACGCCTGATCGGCCTCCCGGATGCCGGTCCACATTCGTCCATGTATTCTCTTGAGGAGATCAAGCAGATCGTAGCCGGCCCCGAGGTGGAGGGTGTGATCGAACAGCCCGAGCGTGAAATGCTCTCCGCCATCTTTGATTTCGGGGAGCTGGTGGTCAGGCAGGTAGCCATCCCTCGCACGGAAATTATCGCAGTGGAAGCCGATACTCCTTTGCACGAATTGGTCGCCACAGCTACCCAGGTGCCGGTGACCAAGCTGCCGGTGTACGAGGATGATCTCGACCACATTCTCGGCGTCTTGCACATCCGTGACTTGCTAGGCGCCCTCCAGGACCCCGCACAACAGGCCGCCACTGCCCGCAGCCTGGCTCGGGAAGCCATGTACGTCCCCGAATCGGTGCGCGTCAATGATCTACTGCGCGAGTTCCGCGCTCGCCAACAACACGTCGCCATCGTCCTGGACGAATTCGGCGGGACTGCCGGCTTGGTCACACTGGAGGACCTGCTCGAAGAGATCGTGGGCGAATTCCGCGATCCGTTCGACGTGGACTCGCCTTCCATCCAAACCCAACCCGATGGCACCTCCTTGATCGATGGTTTAACCCTGATCGAGGAGATCAACGATCATTTCGGCCTGCACCTGTTCAATCCGAACTACGATACCATCGCCGGGTACGTCATGGGCAAGCTCGGGCGCATCCCACAGGTGGGCGACACGGTCGAAAGCGTCGAAGACGGCATCCGCCTGGAAGTTGTCGAAATGGACGGCTTGCGCGTCTCCCAGCTCAAAATGCAGAAATTGACCTGACCACGGATGTTGCATGCCAGACGATACGCGAAGCAGTAAATCAGACCTAACCCCTCCACCCCCTTCCCTAAAGGGAAAGGGGGCTGGGGGGTTAGGTCTCCTCATTATCCTCCTCCTGGTGGGCTGCCAGACGGGCGTTTTCGCCCAACCCCTCCCCACCGATACGGCGACGCCCACTCAACCCAGCCCCACTGCTGCGGGAGGCTTTCTAACGACCCCGGTCTTCGGCCCGCTGGTAAAACCCTTCATCCGCGCCCTTTACACCAGTACAGCCACCGCAACGGCGACAGACACCTCCACCCCAACCAGCACGGCTACGCGCACCCCACTGCCCACCTTCACATCCCCTGCGACTGCCACCTTCACCCCCAGCAACACCCCCCGGCCTACCCTCACCCTCACCCCCAGCGAAACCCCGCCTCCTTCACGGCCTGCTCGCCTCTTCCCTTTCCACGATCTGGATGGCGCTGCCGTAGATTGGGGTTACACCCGCGTCACCGATCTTCTGCGGGATAAAAACGGCAAGGTCATCAAGCTCTCGGCCTTTTTAAGCTTCCAGTTGCTCGACCGCGCCATCCACCGCACAACGACCCCTATCCAGGGCAAAGACTTGACCGTCTATTACCTGAATGTCCAGCACGATTTCAACGGGAAGCTTCTCCCGGTCTGGCTGATCATTGGCGGCGAATGGGGGAAAGACGTACCCATCCGTGCTTTATCCTCCAGCGGCAGCTATTTCATCGAAACACTCACCCTCGCACCCGGTGCGGTGTTCGATCCGTTCAATATTCACAATCAAGCTCGCAAAGACTACCCCCGCCGCATCGAACCATACAAAGGCGAAGTCTTCATCAGCGATTTCGAGCACACTTTGCAAGATCTCCCCGACGAGCTGATCGTTGTAGCCGATCACCCCATTTTAGTTCCGGCTTCCTCATACCCGGATATCGAGTATTATTTCAAGAATACACCTTTCTTGGCGGCGCGCTTCCAATCTCTGGTGGCGCTGAACGAGTTGGGCAAAATCACTTCGCCCAGCCAGTACGCCCAGGGCCTGGCGGATACTGTCATGAACCACAGCGCTCTGCCCAATACCGTGGGCTCGTTGACCTATTCCAGTGCTGTGCTGGTGCTGATACCGGGCAAGTAAAGGAACACAGCTCTCATGACCTGTTATGTCGAAATCGCCGTCAACGTCCCTCAGGCGATTGGGCTGTTTCATTACCATCTACCGGCAGAGCTCATTGGGCAGGTGGCGCCGGGCTGCCTGGTAGTGGCGCCGTTCGGGTCACAGAAAGTCCAGGGGGTGATCTGGCGCAACATCGATGAGCCCGAAGTCGCAGCCACTCGCCCGGTGCTGGAACTGCTCGACCCGCAGCCTGTGCTCACCCAGCCTCAAATGCGCCTGGCCCGTTGGATGGCGGAGGAGACTTTGGCCCCGCTGGCTGCCTGCATCGACCGCATGTTGCCGCCCGGCCTGAGCCAACACGCCGATCGAATCTATACCCTGGACGAAGAAGGGCTCAACCGGATTAGCACACTCCCGGCTGCTCCGCAAGGATTGCAGGTACGCTTGATCGATCTGCTGCGCAAACGCGGCGCCTTACGTGGGCGGCAGATCGACTATGCCCTGCCGCACTTGAACTGGCGGGCTTCGATGCAGGCAATGCTCCGGCGTGGCTGGGTACACACCACCAACCTGCTGCCCCCGCCCAGCGTACAGCCCAAGTTCATCCGCACGGTGACGCTGGCCTGCTCTCCCGAAACAGCGGCGGCGGCCCTGCCCAACCTCGGAAAAGCCGGTTCGGCGACTGCTCAACGGCGGCAAGCAGCCCTGGGCTTCTTGCTGCGCGAGCCCTGGACGGTGGACGTCAGTTGGGCTTACGCTCAGACCGGATGTAACCTCTCCGACCTGCGAGACCTGGCCGAACGCGGCCTTGTAACCCTGGGGGAGAGCGAAATGTGGCGCGATCCCCTGGCAGAAATCGAGCCTCCGCCCGACCAGCCTCCTGTCCTCACCGGCGACCAACAACGCGCCTGGGCTGCCGTGGAAAACGCTCTGAAAGCCCAAGCCGCGGGTTCGCCCGGCTGGCCGCCTTTCTTGCTGCACGGCGTCACCGGTTCCGGCAAGACCGAAATCTACCTGCATGCCGTCGCCGAATGCCTGCGCCAGGGCCGCCAGGCCATCGTGTTGGTGCCGGAGATCGCCCTCACCCCACAGGCGGTGCGGCGCTTCGTGGCGCGCTTTCCCGGCCAGGTGGGTCTGGTGCATTCGCGCCTGTCGGATGGCGAACGTTACGACACCTGGCGACGCGCCCGCTTGGGGCAGTTACCGGTCATCGTCGGCCCGCGCAGCGCGCTTTTTACCCCGCTGTCCAACCTGGGCCTGATCGTGGTCGACGAAGCCCACGACGAATCCTATTACCAGTCGGAAACTCCCCCCTATTATCACGCCGCGCGGGTCGCCGTGAACTATGCCCGGCAGGCCGGAGCGGTCTGCCTGCTGGGCACCGCCACTCCGGACGTCGTCACGCTGTACCAGGCGGAGCGCGAGGGTTGGCAGCGCCTGTCCCTGCCCGTGCGCGTGCTGGCCCACCGTCAGGCAGTCGAACAGCAGGCGCGCCGCCTGGGAATTATCCCTGCCGTGCACTCGGTGGAGGGCGAAGCCGCCAGCCTGGAATTGCCCCCTGTGACCCTGGTCGATATGCGCCAGGAATTGAAAGCCGGGAATCGTTCCATCTTCAGCCGGGCGCTGCAGCAGGCTCTGCGGCAGGTGCTGGACGCCGGGCAACAGGCTATCCTTTTCTTGAACCGCCGCGGCACGGCCACCTACGTGTTCTGCCGGGATTGCGGTCAGTCGGTTATCTGTCCGCGATGCGACCTGCCGCTCACCTTCCATTCACCGCAGGCTGAGCTGAGCTGCCATTACTGCGGCCACCAGGAAGCCATGCCGAAGCTGTGCCCGGCCTGCGGCAGCCCGCAGATCCGCCAGTACGGCGCCGGCACGGAGAAGGTTGAGAGTGAAGTGCAGGCGCTATTCCCCCAGGCCCGCACCCTGCGCTGGGATGCCGAGACCACCCGCGAGAAAGGCGCCCACGAGATCATCCTGGCGCATTTCGCAAACCACCGCGCCGACTTCCTGATCGGAACGCAGATGCTTGCCAAAGGCCTGGATTTCCCTTTTGTCACCCTGGTTGGGGCGGTGCTGGCGGACGTCGGCCTCAACCTGCCTGATTACCGTGCTACCGAGCGCACCTTCCAGGTGCTCACCCAGGTGGCGGGGCGGGCCGGGCGCAGCCCACTGGGTGGGCGCGTCATTTTGCAAACCTTCCAGCCCGAGCACTATGCCATCCAGTCAGCCGCGGGTCACGATTACGAATCGTTTTACCTGCAGGAATTGGCCTACCGGCGTGAGCTGGGCTACCCGCCCTTCTACCGCCTGGTGCGCCTGGAATACCGCCATCCGAACGCCAAACGGGTGGAGAGCGCCGCCCATGAGATGGCCGCGCAGGTGCAGGCCTGGATGGCTGCCGGAGATCGCCGGGCAACCGAGATGGTCGGCCCGGTACCCTGTTTTTTCGCCCGACTGCACGGGCTGTACCGCTGGCAGATCGTACTGCGCGGCCCCGAGCCGGGATCTTTGTTGCGGGGACGCAACCTGGGGGACTGGCGGGTTGAGCTAGATCCGATGAATCTGCTATAATCAATATTGCCTCTTCGGTGGGATTTGTGGGAATTTTATGGACAGTCTCAAGCGCGGATTTATCTTTATGGGACAAACTTTGCACCTGGCCAGGAACACCCCCGGCTTGCTGCAGACTGCTCTCGACACCCTCATCACCGGCCTGGCCCTCACCCTGGCCGGGCTGGCGCCGTTAGTCCTGGCTCTCGTCTTCCTCCCGGACAGCCTGCCGGGAGGCCTCCTGGTGGGCTTTTTTACTGCCATGATCCTGGTCGCTCAATTGCTCACTGCCTACGTCTATTCGGGTCGCACAGCCAGCCTGGTTTTCCGCAAGCTGACCAGTGAATCCGGCGAAGCTGCGCCCATTCTGGTGGACCTACGCCATCGCTGGCTCGACCTGCTCAGCCTGGGGATGGGTATGCTAACCACCCTATGGCGGGCTTCGCGTCCTGGCCGCCCCGCCTGGGCGCGAGCGCTGTACCTGGCTCGCCCGGTGATGGTGGCCGAAGGGTGTGAGTTAACCGGTGCGCTGGCCCGTACCGACCAGATGGTGCGCAGCAACCTGTTGATGATGAGCCCGGGGCAGGTGGGCGTAAGCTGGGTAAACGCAGTAGCCGGCAGCGTGTTTACCGCTCTCGGGGGTGGGCTGGGCTTCGTGCTGGCATCCAACCTGTTACGCATCGCCCGGGGGACGCCATTGGGTAGCGCATTGGCTATGGCAGCCGGCGTACTCGTCGCCAGCCTTTTCATCCTGGTGGCTGCGGCGCTGTGCTCATTGAACGCCGCGGCTTATCACACCAGTCTGTATGTTTGGTCGATCAACGTGGAACAAAACCGATCGAGTGGGCGACCTGCATATGCAGCCCCGCCGGCGCCTCTGGCGGTCACTCTGGCGGGTATCGCCAGTTTGTCTGCACCCATCTACTCGGATTGATAGGAACCCTTGATGATGAACTCCATGCGGCGTGAAGTGCTTACCTGGACCGAAGTCGATAAACTGATTGACCACTTGTTGCCTCAGTTTGAAGGCGAGTTTAACGCGATGGTGATCATCACGCGGGGAGGCATCGTCCCCGGCGGTATGATGGCCGAGGCCCTGCACCTGGAACGGATTTTCAACGCCTCCGTGGATTTCCCTTCTCAAATGGAAGCTGAGAAAAAGAAGTTATTAGCCTGGCCGAAGTTCTTGCAGTTCCCCGAAGACTCCTTGCTGCGCGGGCACCGGGTGCTGGTGGTAGATGATGTGTGGGGCTCGGGGCGCACGATCACCGCGGTGAAGAACCGTATCTCGGGAGCGGCCGGAGTCCCGGTTACCTGCGTGCTGCACTTCAACCCCTACCGTAGCCTGTTCGGCACGGTGCGCCCGGATTATTATGCCGCCATCACCGACGCCTTCATCGTCTATCCCTGGGAGATCGACCGCGGCCCCGAGTCCGTCCTGTTAAAAGATTTCTAAAACGAAGCACGAAGGATTGTAGATTTTAGATTGCTGATTGCTGATTAAAGAACAAGAACTCCGCAACCACAGATTGCACAGATTGCACAGATTTTTAGTTTTTAAGATCTGTGCAATCTGTGTAATCTGTGGTCTCTGGTTTTTCAATCAGCAATCTAAAATCAAAAATCTAAAATCTACAATTCCCTCCCGGCGTACAGCCGGATGATCCCCAGGATCACCTCCACCGACTTCTCCATGCCCTGCACCGGTGCATATTCATAACGGCTGTGATAATTCATACCGCCCGTGAAGAGGTTCGGCGTGGGTAATCCTCTTTCGGTCAGGCGGGCTCCGTCCGTTCCCCCGCGAATGGGGATGATGCGTGCTTCGAGGCCGGCTTCGCGCGTCGCCTGGACGGCCGTCTCCAGCATCTCGGGATATTTCTCGAGCATCTCCCGCATATTGGGATACTGGTCGTTCATCGTCAATTGCACGGCTCGCTCTCCATATTTGGCCGTGATGAAATCGACGCTGGCCTGCAACAGCGCTTTCATGGCCTCAAACCGTATACGATCATGGTGACGAATGATGTAGGTCAACCGGGTGGCTTCGACCGTCCCCTCAAAATATAACAGGTGGAAGAAACCCTCATAGCCGGCGGTATATTCGGGCCGGGCAGCCGGCGGGAGCATGCTGGCCAGCTCCATACCGATGTAGATGGAGTTGACCATGCGGTCCTTGGCGGCGCCGGGGTGGACGTTGCGCCCTTTCAAGGTGATGAGCGCCTCGGCGGCGTTGAAGGTCTCGAAATTGAGCTCGCCGGCTTCGCCGCCATCCACGGTATAGGCCAGGTCGGCCCCGAATGCTTCGATATTGAAACGGATCGCCCCACGCCCGATTTCTTCGTCCGGGGTAAAACAGACGCGCAACTCCCCGTGCGGCAGCGCCGGATTGCGGATCAACTCGGCCATCGCTGTCATGATGGCAGCCACACCCGCCTTGTCATCGGCTCCCAGCAGAGTAGTACCGTCGGTGACGACCAGGTCCTGGCCTGTAAATTTCTCCAGGTCGGGGAAATCGCGTGGAGAGAGCACGATGCCTTCCGTTTCGTTCAAAACGATCTCACCCCCAGCATACTTTTCCACCACCCGCGGGTGAACGTGGGCGCCACTCATCTCAGGACTCGTATCTAGATGGGCGATCAACCCCACCACCGGGACGGGGAAAGCCAGGTTGGAGTGCAGGCTGGCCATCACGTAACCGTTTTCGTCCAAAGAGACGTCCGCCATCCCCAACGCTTCCAGCTCGCCTACCAGCAAGCGGGCTAGATCTAACTGTTTGGCCGTGCTCGGCCAGCTCTCGGAGTCCGGGTCGGACTGGGTATCGATCTGGACGTATCGCAGCAAACGATCCACGACTTCTGACATACGCGCCTTTTTCTCCTTCATCATCCAATAACGATTGCATG
>JAQTMA010000087.1 GCA_028714615.1 Anaerolineaceae bacterium
TACCAGGAGGAACATTTCCCTGGTGGAAAGCCGGATCGCGCGATGCAGCTTGGTGGAACCAATGGTTTGCTCGTTATCGCGTATTTGCCTTGCACCATGCGGACATCGCTACTCAAACTGGCGCGGGCGCAATAATTATTGGTGGGGATTGGCTTTCTCCAGCAATGCCTGGAGGGCGGTTAGCAGATGGCTCACCGTCTGGCGTTCCGGAAGATGCTGAAAATCGTTGGCGGGTGCTGATTGCGGAGATCCGCTCTCATTTCACGGGAAAGGTATTGTGGGCAGTAGATTATGCAGAAGAGATGCAATCTGCCCCGGCGTTTATCGAATCAGTTGATACAATTTATCTTGAGATTTATACTTCATTAGGGGATAGTGGCTATACGCATGATACGCTAGTAACCAACCTCGAAGCTATCCTTGACGGTAAAGTCGCTCTGCTCCAACAACGTTTCTCAAAGCCAGTTATCCTCGCTCCAGCTTATCCTTCGGCCAACGGCGCTGCACAGGCTTGTGTACCGGACCCACAGGGAGAACAAGGCGCCTGCCTCGCTTTGAATCAAATCGAGCCAGGTTATTCCTCATCCTCCGTTGTTAACTCCAACCTCCAAGAGCAGGTGGATATTTATAACGCACTTTTTGCTGCGGTCAATCAAAGGAGTTGGATAACCGGTTTAATTTCGCGGGGTTATTTTCCGCCTGTCCCTTTACAAGATAGTAGCATTTCCGTGCATGGCAAACCGGCGATGGACGTGCTGTGGTATTGGTTTCCTAAACTAACAGCGTCAAAATAAGCAGATGATCAGGAGTAAACCCGATATGGTGCGTAGTTACGGAGTACCCGGTAAGTATGGATTGGAAAATCACAAATTTGCTAACCTGGGTAATGTCTACTGGAATCTACCAGCGCCGGCTCTGGTTGAGCAAGCCATTTTGCGGAGTGAAGGAGAGCTCTCGCCCGCTGGCGCCCTGGTTGTTTCAACCGGTCGATTTACGGGACGTTCTCCAAACGACAAATATATCGTTGATAATTTTACGGATAGCGAGGATAGGATCTGGTGGGGAAAAATAAACCGGCCAATTTCGGAAGATAATTATAAAAATCTGTATCACCTTCTGACTGCATATTTCCAAGGACGCGATTTATTCGTTCAAGATGTTTATGTTGGTGCTCATCCTGCCTATCAGCTTCCGGTCCGCATCATCACAGAACAAGCCTGGCATAGTCTATTTGCGAGGGGTTTGTTTATCCGACCTCATGCGGAGCAATTGGTCAACTACATTCCTCAATTTACGGTTATTCAGGCACCCGGATTTCTCGCTGATCCTGAGGAGGATGGCACTAATTCCGGAACATTTGTCATTTTAGATCTACGAAACCGGGTAATCCTGATTGGTGGTACTTCTTACGCCGGAGAGATCAAGAAGGCGGTCTTCTCCATGATGAATTACCTGCTCCCCGTCCAAGGGGTCCTCCCGATGCACTGCTCAGCCAATACAAGCGAACACGATGATGTAGCTCTATTTTTCGGTCTTTCTGGTACCGGAAAAACGACGCTTTCATCCGATCCAGAGCGGCGCCTGATCGGTGATGATGAGCATGGTTGGGGTGATCAAGGGGTTTTTAATTTCGAAGGGGGGTGTTATGCCAAAACCATCCACCTCTGCCAGGATTTGGAACCACAGATCTGGAGCGCTGCGCGAAATTTTGGGACTGTGCTTGAAAATGTCGTAATGGATCCGATCACCCGGGTGATGGATTTCAATGACGCTCGGTATACCGAGAATACTCGGGCTGCTTATCCTATCGATTATGTTCCTGGTCATGTCGAAAGCGGATATGCAGGTCAACCCAAAAACGTCTTCTTGCTTACTGCGGATGCGTTTGGGGTCATGCCGCCGCTCGCTCGCCTGACGAGAGACCAGGCCATGTATTACTTCCTCTCCGGTTATACCTCAAAGCTTGCGGGTACGGAAAAGGACCTGGGTGTCGAACCAGAAGCAACATTCTCTGCCTGTTTCGGAGCTCCCTTTTTACCGTTGCATCCCCGGGTGTATGTCCAACTTCTTGGAGAAAAAATTGCCCGACACCAGACTTCCGTTTGGTTGCTAAACACCGGTTGGACCGGTGGTCCTTATGGGGTTGGACGCAGGATCCATCTTCCGTATACTCGAGCGATGGTCAGGGCAGTATTAACCGGTCATCTAGATAAAATGCCAACCCGGACCGACCCCTATTTCGGTCTGTTCATTCCCGTGGAATGCCCTGATGTTCCGACATCAATCCTCGATCCTCAATCAACTTGGACAAACCCACAGGATTACGATCGCCAGGCACGAGGATTGATAGCACGTTTTGATGAGAACTTCAAGCAATTTGTAGGGGTTGTTTCCCAAGAAATCCTAGCAGTTGGACCATCTGTAATTGGATAGCTAAGTGAAGTCTTAGAAAAGTACTTCTGAGAAAAAAAGATTAACCTTATGGTTTGTTGTGTGGGTTTGACTTGGTTGGTTTACTTTGAGGATTTCCAGGACTGGAGCCCTGGCCTTGTGTCGGGGTAGAATGCGGATTACCCGGAGGATTAGGCGATTTTTTCACTGGATGACCGTTATCCGCTGGGTGACCAGAAGTTGCGGTATTGTTCGGCGATGGGGTTGTGGTATCGCCGGACGTAGGAGTTGCAGTATCGCTGGAGTGTTGAGGGGTTGAGACTACATGTGATCCCCCTTCACCCGGTCCGGTCGGATCCAGTAAATGTTTTTCTACAATCGAGTTATCTCTTTTCGCATTTTCGATAACCTTCCCAATTGCAACTTGCGCTTGCGGAGGTACTTGCGTCAATACCCGGTTCAAAACGGAGATATTGTTCTCAATAGCTTCATCCAACATATTACCTTGATGATCAGCCGCCGGGTGCTGTTGGTTATTGAGTAAATCATATTGTTGTACGGCAGCTCCAGATAATGACTCTAAATCCTGAAGGGCCAAATTCAGATCATCGTAGCGCCCGAGCTCAATCAATTGATTGATCTCCTGGTTGCGCTTATGCATGAGCCGAATCCCCAGATCGACTTTTTCATTGCTATGTGTAATGAATAACTGCATTTTCTCTACGTCCAGCTTGACCGGATATAATAAATCACCTGGAAGCGATTGATTAGAAGCGTAAACGGTACCGGTTCCGATGAGGACGAAGATTAGGATGGATATCGCGCTAAATACCGCGATCCGGCGTAGACTACCCATTTGAGTTGAGGTAATTCTGTGTGGGATAGGAGCCTGGCGATGCCGTAATTCCCCTGTACGCGACGGTAAACGGGAGAGCAGCCGCTCACGAGTTTGGATTTGGAATACTGGTCGAGGTGAGAGATGACTCGTACTCTTCAGCTCCGAAACCAAGTGTAATATAGGCGCAAGTTCTAGTTGATATTCGGGATAGCGCTGCAAACAATCTTCTGGAGAGTATTTCCCCGTCTCCAGGCCTTCCAGGCAATCAGCCAGCGCTTCGGCTACCAGATCACTCATTCGCTTCGGTCTCCTTCATCACCCGATCTTTAAGTTTCGCCAGTGCGCGGTGTTGAAGTACACGCACATAAATCACGGACTTTCCCATGATCTCTGCGGTCTCAGCATGGGAGTATCCCAGAACAAACCGGTAAAGGATGACTTCCTGGAAGATTGGTTCCAGACTTAATACTGAGTTCCTCAGCTCGCCGATCCATTCGTGTGTACTCTGAGCAGCTTCAGGATCTTGATCTGCATCCCCAACCGCGTTTAATTGTTCTAACGAAATTTCTACCCGGTGAGTTCGGTAGCGGTCAATGACCTGGTTATGCGCAATTCTATAGATCCAGGCTTTGAATTGAAAATCCTCAAGTCGGATTCCACTGAGGGCTTCCCAGGCTTTTTGAAAAACAACCTCAGTCAAATCCTCCGCTTCATCCGAGTTCGCTATCCGGAAATAAATGTAGCGGTAGATACGGGTCAAATATCGCTCGTACAGATCACCGAAGGCTTCCCTGTCGCCATAGTAAGCTCGGACAATTAACTCGTCGTCTGGACTATGGCTGCCTGGAATCATTTACAATTCCTTAAATAAGAACGAAATGAAAGATCAAGCGTTACCGATCCATTAGTGCCGGTAGAGCAATAGTATTGTTCCTAGAATGAGAAAAGGAGTATAAGGGATGGCGGTGAAAGGGATATAGCTGCGGCGGAGGATTCTATATACGATATACACAATGCTGACCGCTCCTCCTAGCAGGATCGCCAGAACCAATCCAAGGATAATTCCTGGCCAGCCCAGAATGAAACCAAGTACGCCGCTAAGCATAACATCTCCGAATCCAAGGGCCACTTCGTCTACAACCTGGCCACGCCTACGCGCCATCCACCGGGCAAAAATATCCCCCAGGAAATATAGACCCAACATAATCCCAAAACCGGCAACCCCTCCAAAGATCGTCACCCATAATCCCCGCATCCATATTCCCAAGCTTAAGCCAAGGATTGCTCCAACAAGGCTAATCGGAAATAGCACAAGCCGGTACTCGAGATCAATAATTGCGACAACTCCCAAATAGGTCAGGAGAAGGAAACCAGCCCAATAGCCTAACCTGAAGGATGGATAATGCCACAAAAACAAGCCTATGATTGGGATGGATACCATCACAACCCAAAAACGAAAGGATGGGGAGTTCCCACAAGCAGAACAACGCCGAGCGGTAAATTGATTGATCCAGGGCTTTTCCTTGCCACATTGAAGACAGAAAGGCCTGACGAGCCGTCGCTTAACCGGAAGAACATCGGCCAGGTAGTTGATCCCCCACCCTGCGCAGATCCCCATCAGGACTACCCATAGATCATTAATAATTATCATGCTGATTGATTATACCTGGGAGGAATCGGTTTCATGGCTTACAATAAGCTTACTCTTCGATAATCGGAAGCATTCCTGGAGGGCACATGGAACAATTCATCATCCATGGAGGTATTCCACTCAAAGGAGAGGTTACCCCCGCAGGCAATAAGAATGCAGCTTTGCCGCTTTTGGCAGCTTGTATATTGACGGACCAGCCCGTCATCCTGCACAATGTCCCTGAGATTGTAGATGTTCTGAATATGCGCTCACTTTTGCAGAGTCTGGGAGTCTCCATCCAATCCCCGGCGCCCAACACCTTGCGTATACAAGCTGCGGAAATCAGTCCCGCAGATCTTGACCCGGATTTAACCCGCAAGATCAGGGCCTCTATCTTACTGGCCGGACCGATGACAGCTCGTACCGGTGAATTGCGCTTGCCGCCACCAGGCGGTGACGTGATCGGGCGGCGAAGGGTGGACACGCATCTGCTCGCATTAAAAGCCCTGGGCGCCCGCGTGGATTATGATCGTAGCTTCCACTTCTCGGCTGATCGCCTGAAGGGTGCGGACATCCTGCTCGACCAGGCCAGCGTGACAGGCACAGAGAATACCATTATGGCGTGCGTAACGGCTAAAGGCGCCTCCATTATCCGCAATGCAGCTTCCGAACCGCATATTCAAGAACTGTGCCATTTCCTCAATCGGCTCGGTGCACACATTGAAAACATCGGTTCGAACACTTTGTGTATCGAGGGAGTTGATCAGTTGCATGGCGCTGAATTTTCAATCGGCCCAGATTACCTCGAGGTGGTTAGCTTTATTGGGGCTGCCGTGGTAACCCATGGGTCTTTGTTAATCCATAATGCCGGCGCAGGCTACCTGGACATGATCCGCCTGGTATTCGGGCGACTGGGGGTAGATTGGGAGATGCGGGGGGATGATGTCTTCGTACCGGCAGAACAACGTATGACCATCGAGCACGATCTGGGCGGTGCAATCCCTGAGATCAGCGTCATGCCCTGGCCAGCATTCCCAACAGACCTGATGAGCATCGCCATCGTGATTGCGACCCAATCCAGTGGAACTGTACTTTTCCACGATTGGATGTACCCCAGCCGAATGTACTTTACCGACAAGTTGGTAGGTATGGGAGCTCAGATCGTATTGTGCGATCCACACCGCTGTATTGTCCAGGGACCGACGCCGCTATATTATGAAAAAATGGAAAGCCCCGATATTCGAGCGGGTATGGCGCTTGTATTGGCCGCTTTATCTGCAGGGGGCAAATCGGTGATCCGGAATATTGGTCAAATCGATCGCGGTTACGAACGGGTCGATGATAAACTCAGGGCTATCGGCGCTCAAATCGAGCGACAAGAGTGTTAAATATGCGCGACGCTCCCATGTGGGCATCACGCATATTATATAGTAATAGGGATCCTCAGGCTACAGGGGGTTGTGCGACAACTTCAAGGAATTGGCCAACCACATCT
The DNA here is from genome assembly GCA_028714615.1 of Anaerolineaceae bacterium. Next base: position 6,355 of record JAQTMA010000087.1, read on the forward strand.
CGCAGCATCTTCTCGGGAAGGGCTCCTACCTGACGATGAACGATCTTCCCGCCAGAAACCAGCAACATGGTAGGAATTCCCTGCACCCCGTATCTCTGCGCCCAATCAGGATTCTCGTCCGTATTAACCTTCGCAATGAGGATTTTCCCTGATAACTCTTTGGCCAACTTGTCGAGGGTAGGGGCGACCATCCGGCACGGACCACACCATGGCGCCCAAAAATCTACAATCACAGGCAGGCTGGATTTCAATACTGTATCTTCAAAAGCGGCGTCGGTCACGTGAACGGGTTCATTAATCATCATTTTTCTCCTGGTTCCAATATATACACGAACTTCGACTGGGCTACCATTCCTATACTCAATAACACAAAATGCAGCCAGATGGAGTCCGACAATTCTATGGTATCGTGTCTCATCTTGATATTGCCAGTATAGCACGGTAATCTACTCAGCTCTTTTGATGTCATCATGCAAAAAAAGTTGCACCTGACCCATTGGCTCTTGAAGTTATTCTTCCGCCTTCTCTACCATGAACTGGCCTGGACATACGACATGGTTGCCGGTTTCGTGTCTGTAGGCTTATGGAAAACTTGGATAAATCAAGCCCTCCCCCTTATCGTTGGACCTCGGGTGTTGGAGGTAGGCCATGGCCCGGGCCATCTGCAGGCGAAAATTTGTGATGCTGGGTTGGAATCCTACGGGTTGGACTCTAGCCGGCAAATGGGAATAATCGCGCAGCGAAAGATTAAATCAGCGAAAAGGAAGTTGCCCGATAATCGTTATGGCTATGCGCATTTTCCATTACTCGTCCGGGGAATCTCCCAATCGATCCCCTTCCCTGCAGCTAACTTCGACTCGATCCTGGCAACTTTCCCGACCGAGTACATTTTTGATCCTGCCACACTACAAGAAATCTACCGCATCCTTGTCCCTGGCGGCCGTCTAGTAATCCTCCTCGGCGCCTGGATCACCGGGAGACGCTGGTATGAAAGAGCGGCTGCCTCGCTCTTCCGTGTTACAGGGCAAGCGCCGAAATGGAATTCTGCCTGGTCCCAGCCTCTAAAGGATGCGGGATTTGTGGTTTCTGAGATACAACAGCATCTTCCTTCAAGCCTGTTATTGTTTCTGGTAGCTGAAAAACGACAAATTGCCTCGCCTGCAAGATGAGTGTATCTGGAAACCCCAATTTCCTCCTGTGAACGAACTACTTTTGTTGTAAAATCTATGTATGGAGATTGAGATTGCGGTCGCCAAGATTAATAAGTATGCCTCCTCCGAAAGCGGTGATACGCTGGAGGTTACCGAGCGGCCGAATGGTGGCATCTCGGTCGTATTAGCAGACGGACAAACATCAGGACGCGGCGCCAAGGTAGTCTCTACTTTAGTAGTACGTAAGGTAATTGGCTTGCTTGCGGAAGGAGTACGCGATGGCGCTGCCGCCCGGGCAGCTTCAGATTATTTATTCACGGAGCGCAATGGTAAAGTCTCGGCCACATTAAATATTCTCTCAATCGATTTTCAGACTGGGACGATCGTCATCACCCGCAATAATCCTTCACCCATCTTCATCGCCCGGGGCGATGCGGTTGATTGTCTGAATTCTGAAAGCATCCCGCTCGGAACCTCCCGGAATATCCGCCCTTCGATATGCGAAATCGCTGTGGAAAGTGAATTAACCGTAGTGATGTACACGGACGGGCTTACGCATGCCGGAGAACGTGTTGGACGCACGATGGATGTGTGCACAGCCTTAGAAGCGATGCTCGAAGAGCAAGACCCACCTTCACAGGATATCGCGAATTCACTCCTCAAACAGGCGATGCGCCTGGACGATGACCGCCCATCAGATGATATTAGTGTTGTCGTGCTGCGCGTTAAGAATACAGAAAATGATGGCGTTCGCCGGATGAATGTCCGTCTCCCGGTCCATCCCCTCGACATTAAAGCCTGATTGGGGTGGTCCATCTTACATAGCTCTGCCATCCGGCAGGGCTATCTTCTTACAGGTTGTTTATGCTAGCTAACCAGGATAACCGTGTAATCGGGGTAGTTGGCCCTTGCGCTTCTGGAAAATCAACTCTGATTGCGAACCTTAAGAAATCTGGCATACTTGCCCGGCATATTGCTCAGGAGCACTCGTACGTAGCGGATATGTGGCAACGGATCAGCCATCCAGATGTGCTCATTTTTCTGGACGTTTCTTATTCGTTAAGCAAAGAGCGGCGAAGCCTGGATTGGAGCCCCGCAGATTACTCTGAACAGCAGCACCGATTAAGGCACGCCCGGCAGCACGCTGACCTGTATATCGACACCGACCCTCTCTGCCCGGAAGAAGTCATTCAAACTGTGTTATGGTTTTTGAATAAGCCAGGCTGATCGTCAAATATTCCGTCAAACCCTGACATCACCCATTTCAATCTCCCCTGTTCACCCCGAAAAGATACGTGTATAATTCCTACTTGCGCCAGCCTATGGCTGGCATTTGCGTGAATCGGAGGCCAAACTCGCATGAGTCAACGGAACTATGGATTAATGATATTCATACTCGTATTGATTGCTGTGGTGATCTGGGTTGATCTACCATCCAATCCAGGCATTCACATCGGCAGCATCAACCGCAGCCTCCAAACCCAGGAAGGTTTGGATTTGAAGGGTGGGTTACAAGTGCTGATGGAAGTCGACCTTCCAGCAGACTCCCCTGTCACGCCCCAGCAACTTCAGGACGCTCGCCAGATCCTGGAAAATCGTTCCAATGGACTTGGTGTGTCCGAAGTGGTCTTTCAGATTGCTGGGAACCGCCGTATCGTTGGTGAATTCCCTGGACTGACGAACACCGAACAGGTGATCAACGTCCTCAAACAAACCGGTCAGTTGGAATTCGTTGACCTGGGAACGACCCAACTGCCTGAAGGGATCACTATCCAGACCGATCTTGGTACAGCCTCAGGGGCAACTCCTTCTAGTACCGCCCAACCTACCGAATTATCTGCAACAACAAACGTAAGCACACCCACAACTTCCTCCACAGGCGCTTCGACTCCCGAAACAAATGCTACTCCAACGAGTGGAACCGCCGCCGGTACGACTCCTGGAGCTACTCCTGGCGCCAGCGCTACCCCGGAGAAGATCTACCACACTGTGATGACAGGCGATCAATTGAACTCCGTTGCTGTGACCACTGGGACGGTAGGTGGGTATCAAATCGCATTTACCTTGAAGGACCAGGGTAAGAAGGTCTTCAGCGATTACACCAGCTCACACGTTAATGAGTTCCTGGCAATCGTACTCGATAAGAAAGTCATTTCTGTACCGAGAGTAAAATCACCGATCACGGATGGTTCGGGTGTAATCGAGGGAACCTACACCCTTCAAACCGCGAATGACCTGGCCATCCAATTGCGTTATGGTTCCTTACCCATACCACTCAAAGTGGTTGAAAGCCAATTGGTGGGCGCTACGTTGGGTCAGGACTCGGTACGGAAATCCATCGTGGCTGGGATTATCGGTCTCTCGGTGGTTATCCTGTTTATGGCGCTCTATTATCGATTACCTGGCCTGGTCGCCGACCTGGCTTTGATCGTCTATGCCGGCACGACTTTCGCATTGTTCAAACTCATACCGGTTACACTCACGCTGCCTGGGATTGCTGGATTTGTCTTAACAGTCGGGGTCGCTGTGGATGCGAATATCTTGATCTTCGAGCGGTTAAAAGAAGAATTACGGGCCGGGCGTACGCTTCGCCAGGCAATCGACCTGGGATGGCAGCGTGCCTGGCCTTCCATCCGCGATTCGAATATTTCTACCATCATCACCTCGATCATTCTGTTCTGGTTCGGAAGTACATTCGGCGCCAGCCTGGTCAAAGGTTTCTCGTTGACCCTCGGGATTGGAGTCGTCGTCAGCCTTTTCACTGCTGTGGTCGTTACCCGCACCTTCCTGCATTTGGTGCTGGATAACCTGAAATTCACCGACCACCCCCGTTGGTTCGGCGCCTAGGAGCTTGATATGGATATTATCGGAAAACGTTACCTATACTTTGCCATATCCTTAGTCGTGATTGTTCCTGGACTGATCGCCCTGGCGCTGTGGGGATTACCTCTGGCTATCGACTTCACAGGTGGCAGCCTTCTCCAACTGAGATTTGAGTCGGGTGTCGCCCCGCAACCCACTCAAATCATTCAGGTTTATAACCAAAATGGCGTCAACGATGTCCAGGTACAGAATTCCGGATCCGATACGGTTATAGTCCGGTCGAAGGAACTCTCAGAGAGCGTGAAAAATACGATCATCGCGGAGCTGGGAACCAACTTCAAGAGCAAAGTTGATGTAGTCAGGGCAGATAGTGTTGGTCCTTCCATCGGTCAGGAAGTGGCAACCCGGGCAGCCGGAGCGGTGGCATTGGCTGCCCTCGGTATCTTGATCTACATCACATTCGCCTTCCGGGGAGTCCAACATTCTTTCCGGTTTGGAGCGGCCGCCATTATTGCCATGCTCCACGACGTTTTGGTTGTAGTCGGTATCGAAGCCATTTTTGGCCATTTCCTCGGATGGGAGGTAGATTCGCTTTTCCTTACTGCTCTGTTGACCGTCATCGGTTTTTCGGTACATGACACAATTGTGGTATTTGATCGTGTCCGTGAAAACTCCGGCATTTACAGACGTCTGCCCTTTGAGACGGTTGTCAATCATTCGATCATCCAGACGCTAGACCGTTCGATCAATACTCAACTGACGGTTATGTTTACCCTATCCGCTCTGGCATTATTCGGCGGGATTACGATCCGGCATTTTGTGGTCACCCTGTTGATCGGTGTATTCTCCGGAACGTACTCTTCGATATTCAATGCTTCCCCCATTCTGGTGGTTTGGGAAAATCGTGAATGGCGTTACTGGTTCCGCGGCAATTGGAAGAAACCCAGTCCCGTCACTGAATAAAGGTGCAACAGTCAAAAGGGTTCTGATGGAAGCATCAGAACCCTTTCTCAATGATTTCAGCAACCTCTTCTGGTTGGTGTCCACTGATCCAATTTATTGAGTATATAATTGTGTTACAGAAGAAAAGCTTCCTGATTATATCCCATACCAACGCTTCGTCATCAAAGGAGAAATATCCATGTCGGATGATGTGATTCTGATCACGGGAGCCAATGGAGAGATCGGTCATGGCCTGATCACCTGTCTGGGTGAGCAGGGAAATAGCAAGATCCTCGCGCTCGACCTCCATCCGATTGATGAATCCCTTCAGCCCTATTGCTATGACTGCATGCAGGCAGATATTCTCGATGAGCTTTTACTCGAGCACTTGTTCAGAGAACACGGGATTAGTACGATCTATCACCTGGCTTCCATTTTATCTACCAAGGCAGAACTGAATCCAGAACTAGCCCACCGGATCAATATCGAAGGCACGCTCAACCTCCTCAAACTGGCTTCAGACCAATCTCGTCGGTTCGGTCAGGCAGTAAAATTCCTGTATCCCAGCTCAATCGCGATCTATGGAATGCCTTCGGTGCAAGTGAAACAAAACTCGGGCCCCGTCCGTGAGGATGAGTACAACCAACCAGGTACCATGTATGGTTGTAACAAACTTTATTGTGAGAACCTTGGCCGGTATTACTCGACAAGATATCGCCAATTATCTATCGATTTCGAGAAGACGACCCGGATAGATTTCCGTGCTCTGCGCTTCCCAGGCCTGATCAGCGCGGTGACCGTACCCACGGGTGGCACCAGTGATTATGGACCCGAAATGCTACATTATGCTGCTCAGGGCGCTCCCTATGCCTGTTTTGTCCGTGAGGATACTCAACTGCCTTTTATGGTTATGCCAGATGCGATTCGCTCTCTATTGCTCCTGGGAGCTGCTCCACGAAAGAACCTCCAGCGCTTTGTTTATAACGTGACCAGTTTTCATCCAACCGCTGATGATATCAAAGAGATTACCCTTTCTGCATTTCCTCAATCAAAAATCACGTTCGAACCATCCCCGGCCCGCCAAAGCATCGTCGATTCTTGGCCAGCGATGATTGATGACTCGGCTGCCCGCCAGGATTGGGGTTGGACTCCCGAATATTCCCTGAAGCGCGCCTTTTCTGAGTATTTAATCCCAGCAATCCAAAAGCGATATTCAGGAATAAAGGTCAAGTGATAGTTCACCTGGAGGAACGATGATCGCATCCAAAGAGAAACTATTGGCCAACCGGCTTGCAGCAGATGAGAAAGCCACGCCTGTGATGGTCTATACCGATTCTTTCCTGTATTGGGGGGATGTCGTTACCAAAGAAATGATCCGGGTTAGTACGTGGTTAAGAACGAATGCTGCCCCGGATAATCTTTGCCTCTATGGTGGTATGGCCTTGCTTCCCGGCGCTGCCAATTCCATGAAACCGGTCGTATTCCCAGAAATTCACATTCCAATTCAACGAGTGCTCGCCTTCCACATCATGCCCCCCGTCACCGAGCCAATCGATAAGGATCCGCTTGAAAAGAACCGCAAAATGGAGCCGGTGTCAGCAATGGTTGGCCAATTCCGTATGGATGGGTTTGTGCGGATGGCTTCCCAGATTGATTTGAATAAGTACCTGGAAGTGACTCGCGAAACCTATTTGACGATCTATGATGCCACAATCACCCATCCGGGTATCGCCCACTTAAACCTTCCCCCCATCCCCTATTTGCTTGTGCACCAGGTTTCAACAGTCATTGCCGCGAGGATTCACACTGACCATTAACCTTCCAATAGCTCAATCGCTCTGAGTAATCGGTTCAATACCTTCTCAACACCGATTATTTCCATCGTTTCGAAAATAGGTGGGCTGACCTGCTGGCCGGTGACGGCTTCACGCAGCAGCCCAAGGACCTGTCCTGCACTCAATCCCGATCCTTCGATCAAGCTGCGTAGAACAGGTTCTGTTGTCGCCGGATGAAGATCCGGTAGAGCCGCCAGCAAGTCATATACTTGGTGAGCCACCTCAGCCGATTGCAGCCTGGATAACCCTTTACTCACCAATCGTTCCGGCGCCTGTTGTATATCGGTTTTGAAGAAAAAGCCAGCCATGTCGACAACATCGTCCAATGTGGTCAATCGTTGTTGGACGATAGGGGCAATCATTTTCAAGTGTTCCTCGTCAACCCGATATCCCGCGGATTCCAGGAAGGGCCGGATGCGGAGCGCCAATTCATCGATGGGGAGCGCCCGGATATGCAACCCATTGAAATGATCCAGTTTGGAGAAATTGATTGCCGCAGGGGAAGGATTCAGCTTCTGGATTGAAAACTTCTGTACCAGATCAGGAAGAGTGAAAAATTCCTCCCAATCGTTGTAACTCCAACCCATCAGAGCCACCCAATTGATCACCCCTTCGGGAATGTACCCCAATCCCTTTAAGTCTTGTACAAAAACAGAATATCCATCCTTTATCAGCTCGGCGTCCTCTCGCTTACTCATCTTGCCTTTGCCGCTAGGTTTTAGAAAGACGGACAAATGTACCCAGGTTGGTTCTTTCCAACCGAAAGCCCGGTGAATGAGGGCGTGCAGAGGAAAAGTTGGTAACCATTCTGATCCCCGTAATACGTGCGTGATCTCCATGAGGTGGTCATCCACTGCCGCTGCCAGGTGGTAGAGCGCCCAGCCATCCGTTTTGATCAGGATGGTATCATCCATCGTACGATTTTCTACAGTGATATCTCCGCGCAGTACATCCCTGATCGTCGTAACACCCTCGCGCGGCATTTTGAAGCGGACCACGTGGGGTTCGCCAACCAGAACCCGCCGGATCGCTTCTACTGGATCTAGCCGGCGACAAAGTCCATCGTAATGGGGAGGTTCCTTGTGCTCGATCTGACCTTCATGGATTTTGTTCAATCGTTCTGGGGTACAAAAGCAGTAATAAGCATGCCCGCTTTCAACAAGCATGCGACCATATTCCTGATAGATTTCTTTACGCTCCGATTGGCGGTATGGCCCGAATGGGCCACCTACATCCGGGCCTTCGTCCCAGGTTAATCCCAGCCAATGCAGACCGTTGATCAGTTCTTCCTCGGCTCCCGGAACGTATCGTTTTCGATCCGTGTCCTCGATGCGCAAGATGAACTGTCCCCCAGTTTGCCGAGCCAGTAGGAAGTCAAATAATGCTGTCCGGGCGCTGCCTAAATGGACTCGACCAGTCGGTGAGGGGGCGAATCTCACCCGGGCGGGCTTATTCTCTAGGTTCATTCCACTCCAATTGACTTAAAAATCCAACGGTTTATGCCTTAATATTACGCTTTCAACCAATCCGATTCCTAGTACCAGCGAAAGCAAGGAGCTACCCCCATAACTGATAAAGGGTAAAGTTAATCCTGTCACTGGTATTACTCTTAAGTTTACTCCAATATTTACCGTAGTCTGGAAAAAGATTAGCACTGCGAAGCCATAAGCAATCAACGCGCCATACATATCGCTCGCTAAACGTGCGGCTCGAAGACAACGTAAAACCACAAAAAATATCAACAGGATGACCACCATGGTTCCAACGAAACCAAACTCCTCAGCCATCACTGCGAAAATAAAATCGGTGTGGCGAACTTTCAGGAAACGTAACTGCGCCTGGGTACCATGCCCATACCCCATTCCAAAGAATCCACCGGATCCGATAGTGACCATGGCTTGATCCACGTTATAGCGATCGCCATGCTGTGAATTTGGATCAGGAAATACGAATTGAACCACCCGTTGTTGCTGGTAATTGGCCAGGAATGGAAAAATCAAGGGCACTGCTATAGCGAGCGACGCTGCCAGGATCGCCAGGTATTTAACTTTCAATCCACTGATCCATAACATGGCAGACCAGAGCACTATGATCACAATTGACGTGCTGAGGTTGGGTTGGAGCAGGATTAATGTCACCAATCCCGCAGTAGGGAGCAGGCTGCGAAGGATCCAGCGTAAGTTATGGTCTTCATCCTTTGCTTTAGCAAAAAAATCTGCAAGCATCAGGATTATGACGATCTTTCCGATTTCGGAGGGTTGGATGAGGAAACCAATACCGGTCTCCAACCACCGGCTGGCTCCAAAGCGCGCGCGGGTCAGCACGACGGTGACCAGAAGCAGCACAGCCGTCAGGATATATAATGGACGAATGATCGATGCCCAATAATGGTAGTCAACGATCGCGGTTATGATCATCACTGCCAAACCGATAACTACAAAAATGATCTGGCGCTGGACGGTATCCTCCCAGCCAGGAACGCCAGCCAGGGCGGAACGTACCATAGCTATACCAAAAATGGATAGCAATACCACGACGGCAAAAAGCATAAAATCGAAATGTCGCCAGATGGCGCTACGCATGCATCCCCCTAGTTTGCTTTCTTCCTGCGCCCGGCTCTGAGTGGGATATCCGCCATCAAACGTTGTTCACGCCCGTCATGAGCAACATTCATTCGGACAGCCGCCGGATCGATATCGATATAGCGTGAGATAACGCTCAAGATTTCATCCTTCATCCGTTCCATCATTTCCGGGTTCAGATCGGTGCGATCATGGATCAATACCAATTTTAATCGTTCTTTGGCATTGCCAGCACTCTTCGCTCTCGCTCCAGTAAACCACTCCATCCAGGAGGACATGTCAATTTCCTCCCTGCCGGATCATTCGGGAGATCCGG
>JAQTMA010000088.1 GCA_028714615.1 Anaerolineaceae bacterium
AGCGTCTCCCAGACATCGTTAAAGTTCTGCTTACGCAACGCAAAATAGAGAAAAAGGACGCTGATGAGCACGCCCACCCAAAACTGCCATCGTTTCATGGGCCCCATTCTACCATGAGACGCAGCCGGATTGGTTCAAGAGCAATTTGGCTCATTGGGATTTGCCGTGGTGGTGGGCTTTATGCCCACCCGTGGCAGGCGGCCACCAGAGCCGTACTCTACATCTACCATATACCCCGGGGATTATTTGATCAACTTTCTCGAAAAGTACCTCCTGACCACTTTCATATTTCCAGACTTTACTCATTTGGGTAATCTTGGAATAGGGTGAAAGTCATAGATTAACCCGTGACTTTGAGTACATGCAAACCGCAATTGATTAGTGTATCCTTGAGGTGAACGAAATGCACTTTGGCGTAGTCACCATTGATCGATGGAACAAGTCCTGGTTTCTGATTGGAGGTAGCCATGAACCAACTCGCCACGGCCATCCGAAGGCAATGTGATGGCGAAAAAGAGATAGACCTTATTCAACTGTCGTCTGTTGAGAAAACCGCCCTGGAAACGGTCACGTCTTTAATTCGGTTGCCAGCGGGAGATCTAGCCGCTCTACTGAAGGCAGAGCCTCAACCTGGGGAATGGGCAAAAAGTATTCCTGACCCAACAACCTAGGGGTATGCCGCCTCACCGTCCTACCCGACTGTGCTCACGGCCTCCATTCGATCCCGGCGATCTGATCGCCGATATACTCAAGAGTTCGCTACCAGCCGGCGCCTTCCGCTACCAACTAGAAACAGTTCTCGCATCCTTTCTCATCCGAAATCGAAACCAGGAAACCCTTGAGTTTCTACCATCGATTACGTGCCTAGCAACCCGTGGAGCGGTAGACCGGGCTATAGCTTTGACAGCAACCTGGCAACTTATTCGCTTATCGGCAAAACTATTTGACGACGTCGAAGATGAAGACATTGAATCGGGAATTGCGGAGACGATCAATCGGGCAACCGGGTTGCTCATCGCAGCTCAGATTGCCCTCGACCGGTTGCCAGACTACGGTATCAGCCAGAGACTGGCTTTCAAAATAAAAATCAGGTTCAACCAGGTTTGCCTGCATACCTGTTCCGGTCAAGGCGCAGACTTGTCAACCCGATGGGATCGAATGCAACTATCACCCGATGAGTGGCTCCGGATCGTCCAGGCTAAATCCGGAGAGTTGTTCGCCTGGGCAAGCTGGGCGGGTGCAGTGCTTGCGGGTGCAAATAAAAAGGTCCAATCCTACTTTTGGGAATACGGCATGCATCTCGGCATCTTGGTACAGATTGCGGATGATTTTGCCGGAGTATGGGGACCGTCTGGGAGCGAGGACCTGGCAGCATATCGAGTGACCCTTCCCATTAGTTATGCCCAGTTTGTTGCAAAGGATGAAGAGCAGGAATTACTTGCTCAGGCCCTCCAGAAGGCCGCGGATGGAATTCCTCAGTCTGCCATCACTGCGCGAGATGTACTCACCGGGTTAGGCGCTCAAAAATTTATGCTGGCAACAGCCTGGATCCAGGTTCAAAAAGCTCTTAGCGTATCCTTTCCCACATCCCTTTCATCAACTGCAATCCGGCAGCTTACTCAACTTCTCTATTCTACCTTTCCAGCGTTATCCATGCTGAATCCCGACTTCCATGTTCCTTCAAATAGTTCGATATCTGCAACAGAGAATACCTAAGCTGATTACCCTCATTTGTGCGGTAGGCAGCTTGGCTACCTGGATCTGGATGGGTGAGCAGATTTTATTCTCCACCTGTGTGTCCGGGGTGGCGAGCTGTCGCACATTACCCTGGGACTTCGTACCGTTATTTGTATCATTGGGATTCTGGTCCGTCGGGGTGTTTATTTGGAAACAGGATACGTCGACGCCCGGGCCAATATTTTTCTTCCTATGCTCTGCTACCCTATCCTCTGGCCAACTGTCTAGTTATGATAGTGATCTATCCGTTCGTTTATTCTATATCTTGTTAGCCTGGCTTTCACCTGCGTTTTATCATTTCCACCTACTCTGGTCATTACGCCAACCGCGACGCTTGGATCAAACCATCCAGCGGGTACTCTTCGGCCTTGGCAGCGCCTGGTCTGCACCGTTCATTCTGACGACAGTCGCTACTCTTCGGAGTGATGGGTGGTATCAGATATTCCGATTTGGTGTCCGCCTGACGATCTCGCTAACCTTAATCCTGGTAATTTCCATTCTGACAGTTCAGTATCGGAAGAACCATCGGGCACCCAACCACCGCATCCGCCTTGTGTTCTCAGGAACCCTTCTTTCTTTCGCTCCTCTGTTGTTGCTTTCCCTTCTGCCCAGTCTGATCGGGGCTGATTATATCCCAACAGAAGCGAACATGATTTGGTTGGTATTTATTCCTCTGTCTTATGTGTTTTCCATTTCTCAAACTGAGAATTACCGGATGGAAAATAACCTCAGGCGGGGAATAAATTTTTATTTAACCGGCATACTATTCATCGGCTGCTATTTAATCGCCGCCGAAGTTGCCAGCCACCTCTTCCCGAAGTGGAATCCATATTGGGGGTACATCATTGTGGTTGCTGGTGTCATCGTCTTCTTCCTCCTGACACGTATGGACTATTTCACTCGCCGGTTCGCGAGTTGGATACTATATGGAAGCGAAAAAAGTCATTTAGATCTTCTGGCCCAAATGACGGATGCCTTAGGTATCGTTTTGAGTCGGGAAAAACTCACCATGCTTCTCCTGGATGAATTGGCTTCCATTGTCCCAATATCCGAAATCGCCCTGTTTTTGAAAACCCCTGGAAAAGATCTTGTATTGGAAGGTTCTCGCGGGTTTGAATGCCCTGACGGGTCGACCTTGTGCGTTCCAGGCCATGGTTCGTTGTACACAATTTTGGAAAAAGGGAGCTTGCTGATCGAAAATTCTGTCGTTCGCAAAGGGTTGGTGGGGATAGATCTTTCCCCAGAAGAGCGCCGTTTAACCGCTTTCCCATGGGTTGGTCTGTGGATTCCATTGGTATCGGGTGATGAATTACACGGATTATTACTACTCGGGCGATGGCCGGTAGGGTTCTTGTTTTCCCAAGAAGATCGTCAGATGTGGCAAATACTCGCGCACCAGGCGGGAGTCGCTACGCACAACGTCTTATTGGCAGAGGACTTGAGGAATAGCCGAGAAGAACTTGCCCGGGCTCATCAGCAGTTGCTCTCGGCGAGGGAGACGGAGAGACATCAGCTTGCTGGTGAGCTGCACGACAATGCCATTCAACAATTGCTGGGCATCAGTTACCAGGCAGCCTTACTTCAGAATAAATTCAATCGCAAGGAGGTCTCTGATCAGTCCACACGAGTAAACATAACCGCGGATTTGAATCTCCTGCGCCAGGAATTGTTACAGGTCATCGCGCAATTACGCGAATTGGTCGGAGACCTCCGACCTGCGGGGCTGAAGGAATTTGGATTGGGGAGTGCGCTGGAGGGCTTTGTTCACAAGCTGCAACATCAGGCAGGATCTGGGTTTCCTCGGGTTGAAATCAAACTCGCGCAGAATGGCCAGGAACTTCCTGAACCGATCGCTATCTGTCTTTTTCGGATTGCCCAGGAAGCCATACGGAATGCCCACAAACATGGCCAGGCGCGGCACATTTGCTTGAAGTTGACTCAGGACGAGAGTGAAGTGGTTCTGGAAATCCGCGATGACGGCTGCGGGTTTCAGCTTCCCGGTCGGTTGAGTATACTCCCTCGATCCAACCATTACGGATTAATCGGAATATCCGAACGCGTGGCCTGGGTCAATGGTCAACTGCAGATCCGGTCTCAGCCCGGCCAGGGAACCGAGATCTCGGTCCGCATTCCGTTGAAATCATTCTAGAATTGTGGAGGTTTGCTTATGATTCGCATCTTGCTTGCCGACGATCATCCCCTGATCCGCGCCGGTTTACGCGCCACCCTGGAGCTAGAAGAGGATATGGGGGTAATCGCGGAAGCGACCGACGGAGCGGAAGCGCAGCGTCTTTGCGAGGAGCTTTCTCCGGATGCCTTGCTTTTAGATCTCGGGATGCCGGGACCTTCCCCATCAACCACCGTGAATTTTATCCTGGGACGTTGTCCTCAGGTCAAGATCATTATACTGACCGCCTATGACGATGAAGTCTACGTGCGCAACCTGGTGGGTATGGGAGTGGCCGGATACATTTTGAAAGATGAAGCGCCGGAAACCTTGGTGCGCGCCATCCGCGCTGCCCTGGAGGGGGACACCTGGTTCAGCCGCCGGGTGATCGACATCCTGGCCAAACCTGGCATGGAACCAGGCAGGGCAGAAAGAGGGGACCGCCTCACGGATCGAGAGTTTGAGGTGTTATCCCTGCTCGCAAAGGGGCACACCAATCCTCAGATTGCCGAAGTCTTGGACATCGCCGAGGGGACGGTCAAAAATCACCTTGTCAACGTTTATCAGAAGCTAGACGTGCATTCGCGAGCTGAAGCCGTCTCCTGGGCCTGGCAGCATGCAGCGAACCAGTAGAACCAAAATGGGCTGAACCTGAAGGAGCATTCCCGGTAAACCCACCGGGAATGCTCTTTTTATAGGCAAATGTTGACCGGTCGATATCCTGGCTTCCTCTTCAATCCGAGGAAATCGCCGGGGGATAGGGCGAAAGTCATAGCTGCAATCGTGACTTTGACCTCAGGACAAGACAAGTGAAACGATATACAATCTATTTAAAGAGGAGCAAGCATAAGTCTGAAAATTGTAGAAGGAGGTGATGGTCATTACGAACAACAAACGGGAGCCAATATTCTTTTCGCGGATCATCGATATTGGATGAATGGTTAAGTATAGGAGTACCACATGAAACAGCGTACGTTGTTGGCTATTGTGTTCGCCATCGCTCTTTCCGTTATGGTCGCAGGTGAGGCGCTGGCTTCTGGAAGCTTTTACACCTATAACCTAACTGTACCTCGAATAGGAGGATCGGCTGTAACGAATAATATGCAAAAGGTGAATGCAAGTGATACTGCCACCATTTGTAGTGAACAGATTGGCGGCGGATATACGCTATATGCACGATTTGAGGATGTCAATAACAGTGTAGTGGCGGCTTCTCAGTCGATCACAGCTCTTCAACGGAGAAACTATACACTTAACCCTTCGGTTGCTGAGAAGAATTATCATGCAAGAATTTCAACTTCCCTATTAACCACAGTTAACGTCCAGGCGATTGGACAGTGGAGTCCAGACAATCCTGGGAATTGTTCGTTCTAACCTCTACTTATAACACTTTAGAATAATAATGAGCGAAGGAGGCCTCCTTCGCTCATATCTCTACTTCTTCATTAATTAGTTTATATGGATCAGGGATGTTATGTTTCAAGAAGAATTGTACAGAGTACTCCATAGTAAATCATTTTTCATTGCCATCCTCATTGGTTTACTATTCTTTGCACAAGGGTTTTCTGATTATTTAGGAGGTCCTCCCCTGACCCAAGAATACTTATCAAGACTCCCCGCTAATTACTATAATGCTTATGATGCTTTTATTTGGTCTGAACGTGGATTAATTGGTCTTCTTGGTCCATTATTAGCTGTACTACCCTTCTCTGATACTCCTGCTCTCGATCGGTTGACGGGGTATATGCGGAGCGTATTATTACGAACCACTGGTATTAACTATTTTTTCTCAAAATATCTTGTTGCCCTAATCTCGGGTGGCGCCGCAATATCCCTATCGATGATCATATTTTTTTCTTTTACCAATATTGTTTTGCCACGTGGCATTAATATGGTTGAAGTTCAAGAACGCATTATTTCGACACCTGATGCATTAGGACCATTTGGTACGTTATATAAAACTAAACCGGATTTATATATTCTTAGCCTGATTGGTTTTGGTTTTGTGTTTGGCGCAGTATATGCCATTTTTGGACTTTCCGTCTCCGCTTATATTGATAATCGCTATATAGCGCTTGCGTCTCCATTTGTATTCTATATCATTGTTCACTACATTCTCTCCCTTCTTGATCTCCCTTCGTGGTCACCAATTTCTGCACTTGTCCCGCACTGGTACATCGGAATATCTTGGATTAATATTTTATTGAGTTTATTGATTATTTTTCCCTTAAGTTCATTTTTTTATTTTGTTAGTCTGGGTAAAAATAAATCCAATTTTTGACATCAGGTCGCGAATCGGAATCCAATTAAGATGGTGAATGAGGGAAATAATTTTCAGTTTATCAACAACTATATCTTTATTCGAATCGCCCGGAAAATTATTGGGGCTCACTGGTTAATACCACTAATTATCGCTATTTTTGTCGCTTATCTCGAGGTAAACCGCTTGGTGGTTTATTCTGTAAACCAAGGTCTATTCTTTAATACTTGGGACGCTTTGTTTTTCGTGCTCGCCAACCCCAATCTCATTTTCTTTGTTTTTAATAGCCTTATTCTGTTTTTAATCAGCGACGTTTCCATTGAATCCACTTACGACCAAATGGCGCTTATGAAACTTGGATCTAGAAGAAAATGGTTACTTGGAGAGATATTTATTTTTGCTATTACGATATTAACCTTTGTTCTAATCATTAGTGGATCAGTCGTGGGCATGGCCAGTATTACCTTACCCTGGCAAGCGAATTGGAGTCCGGGCGCGCGGTATTCTCCTTCGACGATCTATCTTAATCAAGAGATTTTATCAATTAATCCTATCGCAGTTTTCGTTTTGATGCTTTTGTATTTAATGATGGGCTGGTTAGGATTCGGTTTCTTTGTGATGTTGTTCGCTCTGTTATTCAATCAACGCTTTGTTGCATTTTCGGCAGGAATACTATTAAACTTTCTTGGTTTGATAATATACAAGAATAATATTCTCCCCATAATTTGGGAATTATCATTTCCTAACCATATGTTTATAAATCTCCAAATAAATACTGACGGATATTTAAGTTTGGTGCATGGTGGTATTTCTTTTGCATATTGGCTTTGCTGGTTCTTGGTGTCTATCGTTCTTGCGAACCGTTTTGTAAATCACAAAGATATCCTACCGGCGGAGAAGAAATCTTGAACGCCATTATTTTGCTACACACCATTTGGCTAAATATAATTACTTCTTCATTGAGACGTAATTTATTATGGATAGGTGTTCTATATTTATTGATTGGGTGGATTATAAGCAATCATAACATTCAACAAGAGATGTCTCTGAGTAATTTGATCTTAATTTTCTTTGCCGGACCGAGTAATTGGGATTACTCATTTATCGATTTTCTCACGTGGTTTATTCCACCCCTTATCTGTTTCTATATCCTTGGAATAGACGCGAAAAAAAATTTAGTGACAAGAGGGTATATTATTCTCCCAAAAATTGGGTCAAGAATAGGGTGGCTCCTTGGAGAAGCCGCCTCAATATTATTGTTGGTATTCTGTTTCGTAATGTGGATAATCATCTTTCTGGTAATTGGGGCTGTGATTGCGCATCCCGCTATTGACATGAATTTAGCCAATCAAATTTCGATTACGAATGCCAGCGTAAATTTATTGCCTATTACCGGGATACAAATACTTCTCATCTCGATCTTACTCTTGAGTTTAACCCTAAGCGCGCTGACTATCACTCAAATGGTATTATCTCTCATATTAAAGCAACCAATCTATAGTCTCTTGATCATGTCGAGCATTTCTATGCTTTCCTGGTTAATAAGTATTAATCGGCCTTGGCTAACGAAATGGCTGCCGGGGGCACAATCGATGCTTATTCGACATACATTTATTGACGTGTATACACCTGGGCTAACTTTACAATGGTCCTTGATCTACGATTCGGTAATGATATTCGGATCGGTGATAATTGGATTAATTTGGATCAAAGAGTTGGATATTTTCGGTTATTCTGAAGACATATAAGCCCATAAACTGCTCAGACATTCAAAGGGAAATCCATGGAACTGCTAACTATCAACGAATCAATTGCAATTAATGTTACCCATGTTTCAAAGAAA
Organism: Anaerolineaceae bacterium; assembly: GCA_028714615.1. Next base: position 8,008 of record JAQTMA010000088.1, read on the forward strand.
ATAAATGGCCGTCTTCTATTAGACGAGATTAATTTGTTCATACCAGAGGGAAAAATATATGGAATTATCGGGCCAAATGGAGCCGGAAAAAGCATATTGTTACGAGTAATTTGTGGGCTTGTATTGCCAACAATAGGAGAGGTAACCGTTTTCAATAAAAAAATTGGTCGAGACGTCGAATTTCCACCCTCTCTCGGAGCATTAATTGACAGCCCTGGCCTTCTCCCTAATTTTTCTGGATATCAAAACCTACTACTATTATCCAAAATAAGAAATTCAATTAGCAAAGAACGGATAAGAGACACAATAAATTTGGTTGGCCTGGATCCATATGATCGCCGTCCAACAAAGACCTATTCAACCGGAATGCGACAAAGACTTGGGATCGCATTGGCGATCATGGAAAACCCACGGTTATTAATTCTTGATGAACCTATAACAGGCCTCGATACGAAAGGGGTTGATGATATCCATGAGATTCTACGAAAACATAATCAACAGGGAGTTACTATCTTAATTACAAGTCATAGTAGAGAGGAAATTGATATTATGTGTGATGCATCGTTTTTTATGAATTCGGGTCGATTAACACAGCTATCGTAATCCCATCTCGTTAACATAGAATAGTGCAACCTCCCATGCGCTCTACAACCCGATGGTGAGTTTTCCAAACGAACAGATCGCTTTTGGAGACATGCCGGACGGTGCAACCACGCAGCATCACGACGTGACAAATGGGGTATTTGTGTATGCAGGCTATCAATTCGAATTGGACGGAAAGGTTGTCGATCAGATAGCCGTTGACAGCATGACCGCCTGGGTCAATTGATACGCCATTTTCGCAACGGTAACATACCGACTTTCTTTTTGGGCCATGCGGAATTATTTACCACACCGCTTCAATCTTTGCAACAGAGTATAGAACTACACTAAGTGCCTATCCGAATAACCCTGAAGCTCGAAAGGCAATCAGGGCACAAGCAAAATGGAGAAAAGCGGCATAATTTTCAGCTTTCTTTTCCCAACGAACCAGGATACGCCGAAACCGGTTCATCCAACTATGAGTTCGTTCAACCACCCAACGCCGGGCACGAAATCCTGCTTCTTTCTTCAAGGCATTGGCTTCCTCTCCTCGCGAACGAATATGAGCCGTAAAGCCAAACTCTATCAAGGTATCCCGCACTTCCGCATAATCGTAGCCTTTATCCTGTCACATCCCTTGGGGTTTCGTTTCAGAAGGTTCCGGTCGCTCGGTTACGATCTGCTCTATCGTTTCACGCACCAGCTTCATGTCGTGACGGTTGCGCAGTTACCCCCGGAGAGAAAAGACCGGGTGTGGTTTTATTATCGTTAGGGTCGTCCAGTTCAGTTCTCGGATTTGCCCATGGTTGGATTGGTAAGCTGGTAATGGGGTGAAAGTCATGGGGCCAAAGTCATGGCAAAACCGTGACCGGGGCTACATGACAAGATATATGAAAAAGTGTACGATGACTTTAGGGGTTACTCCAGTGAAGAGTTCCAGAAATAGTAAGATCCAACGAAATCTAGTTGAGGTTGGACTATATCCAAGGAGCGTGTGATGAAAAAGATATTTGTAATAATTGTTATTATCTTGTTTGTGACCATGATGCCATTTTCCATAGCAATGGCACAATCTCCTGCATCTGATGAGGACCAAACCATTCCTGGAGACTCTGGTTTTGCTGAATCGGAGATCGTTGTGAAAGGTCCAGGTAAACCCCCAAAAGCAGGAGGAATTACTCCTTTAACTACCCTTACCGGGCCATCTCCGTCTGAATATGGAATCCTAACCATTGGAATGCGGTGGGAAAAACCAATATTTGGGTGGTATGTGTGGGGTTATAGCAAAATTCAACTTTACGGAGCTGCCCGAAAGGCATACGCTTGGACAGAACTTTACTTCGATGGAGGATTACAAGAAAGTACCTATGCGAGAAAATGTCTTGCCCCTCAGGGGTCCAACTGTACATCGGAGACTTACAGCAACAGTGCGCCAGGAGATTTTACAGCATTAAGCGATGCGTTTACAGAGGTTTATTGGAGCAATAATTCGACACAACAAACTGACGATTATGTAACCCATTATTTCTATTAATTCAATTCGAACTGTTTTCTCTCACTCGGAGAGGTCTGAGTATGCAGATTTAAAATGGACCCCCGAGTGAGAGGGTTTTCGTACTGGTAAGCAACAAATGTCAATCTACGTGAAATTGAATGATTAGGTAGCAATCAATGAAAAAAATCCTTAGCTGGTTGCTATACTCAATTATTGCCTTTTCGCTATTGTATGTGTTTTCCAGCTACGTTTTCGCTTCACGGCGAAGCAATTCTGAATGTTCTCCATTAGAACGACCTTCCATAAATGCTACCCCCGTCATTATTATGAGTACTGGCCTTTCTGCGATTCAAGGTCATATTTTGGAGAATCCCGAAGCTCAGTCGATTTGGGACCAAAAACAATCCATCGCCTTCCCTAATAGTAATTTAAGTAGTTGGATAACCGAAATGAAACTGATATCTACCGATGACTTCAACATTGGGAGGTATATTGTAAACCCTGTCCGGGTCCGAGCAGATGAGGAAATTCGCGGATACCTATTATTAAAGAATGCCAGGAAACAGAGGCATGACGCCAGGATAATATTCTTAATCGATTATCAGCAACTCTCTATTACCCTAAATAATGACAAGTCATCCGATTATTATGACTTGCCCGATATGGATCCCTCTGAAGAAAGGGGAGTAGAGTTTTTGCTTCCTCCTCAGACGAGGGGGTTCCACCAAGTCTCGGTGCTTCTCATAACCGATCCTGATGTCTTGTCTGACAATGAGATAATTGGAATTGTTCAAAGATCATCTTTTAGGGAAATACGCTATGATCTTTGGGTAGGTGAAAAACATTTACCTGACGGGATAGACTATTACAAAGATAATGTTGTTGCGGAGGCTGCTAGAACCCGAATAGCTAACATAGACATTATTTCCCCAGTCGAGAACGAGAAGAACGATCCATTACAACGTCTAACCCTTAAACCCGGGGAGTACAATTGTATTAAGTTGCGATTATATAATTGTGGTCAGGAATGCTTAAAGCAATCAGGTATGGATCGTGGTAACGATGGTCCGATCCCCCTGATTATCAGCGTTTTCTGGGATGACAAGATGGATGAATATACAGACTATGTGTTAGCTGCTGATGAAATAGATAATTTGACACTAAAGCTCCGCATAAGAGCCCCAATTCTTCCGGGAGACCACCATCTAAATGCAATAGTTTTTACATTACCAGAATTCAGTCAATTTAACCCTAACGACCTAGAGTATGCTAGTTACGTCCAGACATTATTTAGCAGGCGGGTTGATGTGGAGGTAATACCGTAATATTTTTGCTTTTTTCATAACAGGAAACCTTATAGAGATAAATGTTAACGAGTAGATCATTGGGGGTATTGTCCACCGAATGTCAATCACTATATTTAATCAGCATCCAACCGTTTACCCCTAATTCGAGAGAGAGGAAAAATGTCGAGTACTGGCTTCCTCTTCTATACGATGAAATCGCCCCGGGGGATAGGGCGAAAGTCATAGCTGCAATCATGACTTTGCCCCTATTGATATGACAAGAGAAAAAGCGTAATATTCCTTTAGATGTGACTCCAATCTGATATTCCAGATTGATTGCATCAATCGCATTCTACCGGGGTTTGAAAAGCCTATTTACAAGACTAAATAGTCTTTCAATGGCAATATCAGAAACTACTGATTGTTTGTTCTGGTCCACTTTGAAAGGAAACCACAATGAGACAGTTTAATCGTTTTTTTGGGATTCTGTTGGCATTGGTTGCAATTGTTGGCGGGGTAATGTTACAAAAAGTGTCCGCCCAGGGAATGAGCTTGAATGAACTCTTGTTCCCTCCCGCGCCCACATATACCCCAAAAACCATGACGGAACTTAGTAACACGCCAATTGGGCAGGTGAACACCATGAATAGGGAAAACACGTCCTACTCACCGGCTGCTACCAGTAAGAGCGCGAATGACCAAGACATTATGCGTATGGTTAGCGATTTGATTACAAAAGCGGATCAACAGTACCTAAAGCTTGGGTGGCTCCATATAACCAGCATTAAAGAAAGATTCCCCCCAGTTGCGAAGTTTTTACCGAATGGAGATCCCATTCCAACCCGATCGGTAAATGATGCCTGGTATCAACTCGGCCAGAATGGATTCGTGATCAAAGCTGTCATCCTTGATAATACCGGTGATGCCTTGACTACCCAGGAGGTGATTTTCGAGGATGGTTTATGGAAGAATCTCACTATCCCCGAAACAAACCCAACCACAAAAGAGAGCTACCAAATTGAGACCCTGGATCAGGGTCTTTTGGGATTCTCCTCTTCACATCTCCAAACGTTTCAAGTTGAAGAGCCAGAAGGCATTGAAGGGGGTGGAACCTTAATCGGGGTAACCGAAACTGAGATATTTGATACTCCGGAAATATTCGATCAATCGGTGCTCGTGAAAGGGATGATGAGTAAGTATACACTTTCCAAGGATAGTGGCAGGATTCTGATAGTCGAAAATTACCAAATTTCTCCTGATGGCTCGCATGTGCTTTGGGATCGGATCACCACGACTGTGGTCGAAAACCTGGATGTGGCTCCCGACGAAATCCTCAATTACTTTGCAGGATAGTTAACCATATGAAAACCGGGTTGCACTACAAATACATTCTGATGGCTTTCGCCGTTGTGTTGCTGAGTTTGCTTATCGTGACAACTGTCAGTGGTTCCTCGAAGAGTTATCATGGTATAACAACTGTCACATACACAAATAGTATTACAGATTCTGGTGGGTGGGGGTGGAATGGAGGTTATTCCGATTCAACGAATCCCTCTATACTGATGGATCAATTTGGCGTTTCTTATTGGAGCACCTGGGATAGTTGTAATTGGGTTCAGGACCTGGATACAATATACTCTCGCTCTAATATGTATCAGAACAACGTGTCAATCGTCGGTGATGGAATGGCAAGGTTAAAGATTCAATGTCCCCAAGGACAAGTATTACGAGGCCATGATTACGTCCAACATTGGTGGCAAGACGATGGTTATGACGGAGATGGCGGGACCCTGGACACTTCCTTAGTATTATCCAATCCCTGAGAGCTAATAGCGCGGATGACTTATTCCGCCTGCCAATACGCTTCGGTCACCCCCAACTAGAGGAGGTAGTAGCAGTTAACCTGGAGTATTGCCCATACGGTATCATGGTTATGATGCGCCAGAGGGATATATACGGTTACCGGAGCATGGGTACTGATGGAAGAAGGACGGTCAACTGTTGCACTACGCGGCCTATCGGATATTGGAGGCTGCTAAGAATTGCCGAGGGGACGGTCAAGAACCACGTGATCAGTATTTATCAGAAGTTGGATCTGCATTCCCGGGCCGAAGTTGTCGCCTGGGCCTGGCAGCATAACACGAATAATTGAAATCGGATTTAGGTGAAACCGGAGACCACCCCCGGAGAGAAAAGACCGGGGTGATTTTATTTTCGTTAGGGTCGTCCGGTGCAGCTCTCGGATTTGCCCATGGTTGGATTGGTAAGCTGGGAATAGAGCGAAAGTCATGGGGCCAAAGTCATGGCAAAACCGTGACCGGGGCTACATGACAAGTTGTGTGGAAAATCATACAATCAAATTACAGGTATTCCAAATTGGGGAGCGTTAAAGCGTTAACGAGTTCGAATGGAGGGAATAATTAACTTGATTAGCCAATCTTATATCTCTTGGAATTTTAGCCTAACATGAAAATTGCCGAAATTAATATTCATCAAAGGAAAGAGAGGACATATGAAATCAAAAATTATAGTACTCAGTGGTGTTCTCGCTGGTTTGATTTTGGGGGCTATCGCGCTAAGTAACGGTGCTCTCCTCAATAACCAACATGCTTTAGCAGCAGCCGATTCGACCGAGGTTATTTCACTGATGTTGACCAGCCACCAAAAATGGCAGGCCATTCAAGGCAAAGCAGAAATCACCTATTATGTAAATAACGGGACAGAAAAGCAAAGTTTGCAAGAAACTTTTGCCTATACTGGTGACGGACGAGCTTATTCTGATTTGATAGATACAACGGGTGCGAACCCCGTTCATTCATCCACTTTTGTCGCAGAGAAAGGGCAGATGTATTTCGTTGACTGGGTTAATAAATCTTATCGGCAAGAGACCCAACGGAACTTTCAAAAGATATTGGACCGATTACCAAGCGATCTTTCCAAAGTAAAAATGGAAGATAATGGGGGTCCGGTGATTGTTCGTCATCCTATGGCGCAATATGGACAAGATCCACTGCTTGATTATCTGTTTCCGACGGGATTAGCACAGAGAAATGGTGATTACAAACTTGTTGGTAATGAAAAGCTACTAAACCGCGATGTCTTTGTCGTAGATTTTGCCTTTACCAATTCTGATGGTCAGACAATTGCTCGTTATTGGGTCGATCAAGAAACTGGAGTCATCCTCCAAGTCAACAACTTCAGCGCAGAGCGGAAAGGTGAGTTGTTGGATGAGGTCAAATTAACTGCATTCCAAGTTAATGATCCGATTGAATCCCTAATCAAAATACCAGATACCAATGGTCTGAAGAAAACGGATCAACCATAGGTCACCTAACAAGAACCGATCATATCTGATGAAAGGTTGGAACTATGAATACCCTGAAGCGATTTTCTATAGCTCTTGTTATCGCGGCACTGGTTTTTGTGATTGGCACAAAGACGGTTCAAGCGGTATGGTATGTAATTAGCGAACATAGTTCCGCTTTCACCGGTAGTTCTCTTTCTGACTACTCAAATAGCGGCTGCTTCAGTGGAAATGCATATCGAGCCCAACAATCGGGAAGTAATTCTTATTACACCGCATATGGATACTGGGCAGTAAGTTCTGGTTCAAGTTACTGGCAGGCATATGGGTGTAATCTTACTGCAGACTTGGCAGCTGTAATCTATTACATTTCAGATTCTGCCGGAGAGCTATATTCCACCACGGTAAATATGAACAACTGGAAAGGAAGTTGGGCGCCGATCGGTAATTTCGACTATGCAAATACATCTGGTCGTGTGACTTTGTATAATAAATGTGCTATTGGCTATGCATGTGATTATCGGTATATTTATTGGGATGCAACTGAGTATGAACCCTAGTGGTCAGTCTCAGTGTAAAAGATGGAGTAGGCTTGGGCAAAGGAGAAAAGGGGATCGGAAATACCCAAGAAACTGTACCATTTTGACCGTGGAACGGCGACGCAAACGCTCTGTCGAGGACAGGCTGGAATAGACTTTGAACGAAGGTCCCCGTCCGCGCTAAAAGCGCAAGGTATTTGGCCGGGCGGAAATCACCTTGATCGACACAGCCTGTACCGCCCCGACTGAAGGGCATGATTATTGGACCCTGCGCCTATCGGTAGGGCAAACTGGTGGAACTGAAGGTGCTGGAGGACATATCATCCGAAACCGTGCGGCTCACGTTAAAAAAATGAGTTGGAGCCATGGCAACGGTACCGAGTTTCGAGTAGATTGGTAATTTCGAACTACGGAAACACGGACCAAGTTGAAAATATTGTATCCCTCCTTATCATTGTCACTGATTCCTGGTGTAGAAGTGTCTTTCTCCTTTGTCGTACCATAAGGGGACGGCCAAGAACCACGTAGTGAGCATCTATCAAAAGCTGGATCTGCATTCGCGGGCGGAAGCCGTCGCCTGGTGTACTATTGGCCGCGTAGTGCCTGGTCGTCCGATAGTCAATGGTATACTTTAATCGTCATGCCATTAATCACCGCCAACGACCTGGGCAAATCTTACGGCCCGAACGATATCTTCAGCAACCTGAGCCTGGGCATTCCCCACCGGGCGCGCATCGCCCTGGTTGGCGCCAACGGGATCGGGAAAA
>JAQTMA010000089.1:0-4615 GCA_028714615.1 Anaerolineaceae bacterium
CGATCACCAGTCCGAGCTCGCGCGCAAGCCCTTTGCTTCCTTCATGGTGTGTATCACCCTTTCCATGGCCAATGCCGGCCAATATCTGGAAGGTTTGAAGGACTGGATGAGCCCGGTGAGGGCCATGGTACATCCCGTGAGTGAGGGTTATTTTGCCGGTGCGCTGGATTTCTCCAAGCTGCCCTTCTCATTCAACGTGCTGGCGATGCGCTTTGTGGTACTCATTGGGATGTGGAAGGAAGGCGATCACAGGGATTGGAATGCCATTCGCACCTGGGCAAATTCACTTTCCAGTAAAATATATTGAATTGGCGTCACCTCAATAATTAGGGATATGTGGTGTTTTATTGTGCGGCGAAGTCGCACAATAAAACACCACACCTCACTTTGTTGAAAAGATACCTGAATCGTGTATAAAGGATAAAAAATGGATCCGACCATTATTACCATTCCGTTGAAAGTGCCTTGTTACCTCATAAAAATCAGGGACAGTTATATTATGATCGACACAGGGGAGGCATCCGATTGCGCTCACCTTGAAAAAGAGCTGGATCATGCGGTGGTGACACACGAGAACCTGAAACTCGTCATCTTGACCCATGGAGATTTTGACCATGCCGGGAATGCCGCATATCTCCAGAAGAAATATGCTGTCAAAATTGCTATTCATGCTGGCGACCTGGGAATGGTTGAACATGGGGATCAGGGTTGGAACCGGAAAGTAAAATCCGACAGAACCTCATTTTTCGGCCGAGTCATCATTTTCATCTCATCGCACCTCTCCAAATCGGTCCATTTCAATTCTTTTAAACCAGATATTCTACTTGTGGACGGGCAGGATCTTTCAGAGTACGGGTTCGAAGCGAAAGTCCTTCATTTACCCGGGCACTCGAAGGGGTCGATTGGAATCCTGACGGCCGGAGGCAATTTGTTCTGCGGTGACTTGTTAATGAATATTTTTAAACCAGATCTTCATTTTATGATCGACGATCTAGTTGACTTTAATGACAGTATCGAAAAGCTGAAGAAGCTGAACATTAAAATGATTTACCCAGGGCATGGCAAACCATTTCCAATGGACCAGTTCATGAAAAATTACCGATAACTCGAGATGCCAGGCCTTAAAGAAAATGGACAAAATATATATCTATGAAATTCGGGTTGAAGGATACCTTACGGATCGCTGGTCCGAGTGGTTCGAAGGGCTAACGATCCACCATGCCACCAATGATGAGACAATCATATGCGGGGCGTTACCCGATCAATCAGCGTTGTTAGGCGTGCTCAACAAGATCCAGGCCCTCAATTTGACTCTGATTTCAGTCAAGAGGTCATCCGTTGAAGAATGAGAATGGGGAACGCTATTGGCACAGTGAACTATCACTGGGTGGACACCAGCCGTCCAGAACTTTTCACCGCCGACCCCAATGTTCATCGCGAACTTATGGTGCAGGTTTGGTAACCTGCGAAGAACGATCCATCGGCGCCACGCGCTCCTTACATTGTTAAGACGACATATCCTGTCCTTTGCCCTGCTTCGACGTAGCGGTGAGCCTCTGCCGCTTGTTCCAATGGAAAGCTACGATCGATGAGAGCTTTTATCTTCCCTGCCTCAATCAGCTCTTTGACGGACTTTAAATCTTCAACACTTCCTGGCGCAAGCGCACAGATTACTTTTTTGCTACCCACGATTGAAGTCCACAGCATTTGCAAAAGCTGTTTCATCTTGAAACTCGCCAGAAGATAGCGCCCGTTTTGCTTTAGTGAGTTTCGACAACGGGAAAACGTACTCTTGCCTAAGATGTCAAAAATCAGATCATAGGTCTCACCGTTTTGGGTGAAATCCTCTTTGGTGTAATCAATGACCTTGTCCGCTCCCAGAGATTTTACAAATTCCAATCTCCGCGTACCACACACTCCGGTGACTTCCGCCCCAAAATATTTGACCAGTTGCACCGCGGCTGACCCAATCCCCCCGGAAGCGCCATTGATCAAGACTTTTTGACCATGGTGCAGATTTACCCTCCGGAGCAAATTCAAGGCCATGATGGCCCCATAAGGAGCGACGGCAGCTTCCTCAATCGTCATATTAGCCGGTTTGATTGCCATCACACTGTTTTCGGGCAAACATAGGTACTCGGCATAAGCGCCCATGCTTTGACCGCGATATCCAAAAACCTGGTCCCCTTGTTTGAACGATTTTACATTCTTGCCTACCGCTTCAATTTCTCCAGAAAACTCACTCCCCAGGATGGTTATGTTTGGCTTTCGAAGCCCAAAAGCTATTTTCGCGAAGATCCATAAGATGAAAGGCATGTTGAATTTCTGTGGGGAGACTTCTTTAAAATTTCGAGCCAAAAGGTCTCCATAGTTTACGGATGTCGCAAATACCCGGATCAGCATTTCATTGTCCTTGGGGGCAGGTTTTTCTACCTTTTGGAGCTGGAGAACCTCGGGTGGACCGTATTTTGTGCAGATCATCGCTTTCATTCTTATCTCCTGAATTGTATTTTTGGTTAATCGGATACGGTTATGGTTTTATTACGGGTTCGTCATCGGAAGTATAGGTAAACACATCTTCCAGAGGGACGTCGAAGGCCAGGGCAATCCGAAAAGCCAGCTCCAACGAAGGGGAGTATTTTGAGCTTTCGAGAGCAATGATGGTTTGCCGGGTCACACCTACTGTTTCGGCCAACTGTTCCTGGGTCATTTCATTATGGTAAAAACGCAATTTTCGAATAGAGTTTCTGACTCGTCGTTTATCCATCTTAGAGTCCCCTGCGATACAGAGTGAGCTGTGAGATGCCACCGACCACCTCCGCCAGGATTGAAAAGAAAACAATCAGGCTGAACATGACCAGGGGTGGCTGTCCAAAAACAAAGGTGAGCATCGAAAGAAATACACCGATAGAAAATGAGATATAAGAAATCCTGGTTCCTTTTAATTCGATTAATTTATCGCGCTCGTCGGCGATGAAGCGTTCGGTGCTGTTTGCCCTGGTTCTTATTGCATGGACGATGCTGAGCACAATATTGGTGAGAATACTGGCGACAATATTCACAATGATGGTGGCGATGATGACGGTTACCCACAGAGTAAAGACTCTGCCCTGATCCAGGCCTGCTCCTTCAATCATTTGAACCAGATTGGCTAGAAAGAATCCGAGAATCAGTATGTAGCTTACTAAAGATACGGTGATGTTTTTTTCCTGGTATGACATGTTTTCCTCTCTTGTCTGTTAGAACATACTTTATGTATATTATTATGTACATATAGTAACTCATAACATACATTATGTCAAGTACTTTTTACATAGCAATTGCTGGGTTAACAACTTTCGTCTTTAGTTTCCACAATACCGGATGCCTGGCAGAACCCGGGCGTAATACCACCAAACTACAGGCGCCCAAACCGTTGCCTAAGGCATTCAGCTTGGGAAAGACAGGCGCTGTGTGGCTTGAATCTGGAAGATGCGTTCTTCGGAAACCCCGACTTCACCGGCGATATCTGGCCAGCGTTTCACCGCCTCAATCACCTGAGCGAGCATTTCATAGGCTCGATTGGCTTTCATTCCCCCGATCATTGCCAGGGCGCACACATCCTCGCGCGTAAACCGGTCGCGTTTTCCATTGATGCTCATTTGATGCTTGCCTGTCCAGGTCCCCAGGGGGTCATAGGCGTACGAAACATCAAATGCTGGAGAAAGGCGCCATTCCCCCCTGCGGTTCATCAAAAAGGCAATGTTCTTGACATGATCATCCTGATTGCGTCCCACCACATTGAACATGGCCCGTAACACCTGCTGTTCCAAATCCTTTTGCGGTAATCCCAAACGCTTCATGGTCTGGAGAGCTTGTTCGTAGGAATAGCTGGCGGGTTGGTTGAAATCCACATGGGCGATGGCTCCCAGCGACTGCATGTGCATTTTGCTGCCGTCATTGCCTCGATCAAACCGTTTTGTCATAAAATGGCTACGTTCACTTTCGTGATGAAGGCGGCATGGCATCATGTTGATCCCGGCATGAACCGCCATCCGAGAATAAGCGTATTCAATTTTTCCATACCCCTGTGGGTCGGTGATTTCCTTGTCCCGATTGTTGCGAATCCCATCAAATTTCAACATCCAGTATTCAAATCCATCCGGGCAAGGAATTTGACCCGACCGAAATTCATTCGTTATTGGGTTCCAAGCCAGAACCGCCTTGGCCCTGGCGCCACCCGCCGAAGTCCCCACCCGAAGGATATCCTCCAGAGCTTCCCGATCATCGATTCCGGTCAGAAAACCATCCAATCCTGCCCGTTGGTCCAGAGCGAGATTAGCGAGTTCAACCAGTTTTGCGACCTCAACTTCTTTAGAACAGGAAGCCGGCGGGAGAATGGACGGTTCAAACTCCAGTCCGCCCATTCCGCGGCTCCCAACAAAACAAAGCCGTTCCACCGGATTAAAGCTGGCTGGCGTGCGACCTTGCGCCGCCAGCCAGACGTCAATCAATGCATTCCCGAATTTATCGGGCAGCGAATCGGAAACTAACCCAGGGAGCCCCCAGAACGTATGGCGAGGGAGGGCGGGAAATTCATAGGGGAACTCGGACAATGGCATCATCAGCGGTGATA
>JAQTMA010000089.1:4715-15916 GCA_028714615.1 Anaerolineaceae bacterium
CGTCAATAAGTAATGTGTAAAATAATACCTGTTATCGTTATATTATGATAATAAAAAGACATATATTGCGTAATAAAAAAGAATGTTAGGCCCGGAATGCAATCGCTGTAAATGAGTGCATTTATCGGCAGATTGGCATTTCGTCAGATCATTTGCTGGTCTTCCGGAAAACAATCACAAACCCAGGCAGACCACTGTGTTGTTTCGATCGAAAGATCTCCGTTAAGGTCGCCCGAATTGTGACATTGTCGGAAAATCCGTTATCCTGATAAATGGATTTGTGGATTATCAGGAGAAAATAGTGAACAGCTCGTTTCAAGTGCAGGTTGTCCGCCGTGGCGTCATCACCCTCCCGAAGGAATTTCGCGACCCCAACAATATCGTAGAAAGCGATCTTCTCGCATTGATCGAATTGGGTGATGGTGTGGTCGTCATGAGTCAACGCCGGCCGCGGGTGGATGTAATTGCAGACAAGCTAGCCAAGGAATGGAATGATTCTGGCGAATCAGTAGAGTCGATGCATTCCACTTTGCGGGAAGTGCGGATAGAATATAACGCCAAAAAGCCGTAAGGTGTTTCTGGATAGCGCCTATGATGGCGAAATGGGTATAATAGCTCCTGTAGCTCTATTGGCTTTGCAGTTGGTTTCCTTTGAAAGGTTGCCCTCGTTTGAAAAGTGAAATTGGTGGGCTGATCCGGCTTTCCCGGATTCGAGAATATGTGTGTTTTGTAATGGTCACCACGCTGCTTGGGGCCATTTCGGCTAGAGGATCCTTTGGCTGGCAGTTGGGAGGGGTGCTGGTAGCCAACTGGCTTGCCGTTGCCTTTGCGTTTATGTTCAACGATATTGAAGATGCTCCAGAAGATGCGCTCAATCCCGAAAAGGTGCTACGCAACCCGGTATCCTGCTGCGACCTCTCTCTCCGGTCTGCCCGCATCGCCTCCGTTAGTGTCGCTCTACTGGCAGAACTAACTTTTGCCCTGCTCGGGCTCTGGCCATTTATCTTGGGCACCCTCTGCCTGCTGCTCGGATTTGGGTATTCCTGGCGGCCAATCCGGCTGAAAACCCTTCCCTTTTTGGATATGGTTTCACATGGTTTGATGCTGGCGGGGTTACAATTCCTGACTGCGTTCTTTACCTTTCAACCCAGTTCGTTGAGCCGTTGGTTGCCCCCTTTTCTCTTCATTATTGCCATCAGTCTATATGGGGAGCTGTTCAACGAGTTGCGCGACCTGCAGGAAGACCGTAAAGCCGGACTGACCCATACGGCAACCTGGCTCGGGGAGCGGGTGACCTACTGGTTGATGATGACGATCTTGGCGACTGGCATCTTTTCGGCCTTGTACACTGTCTTGATTGTGCAGTTGATCCCGGGCTGGGTTCTTTTGCTCATGGTTGCCGTAACAGCCATCCTGATCCTGCGACCTCTAATGGAACTTCGCCAGCGGAAAACCCACCTCGAGCTCCAACAATCTTTCCAAAAGCCCTTGGAAATTGCCGCTGCTTCAGCCCTGATGATTAATTTCCTCGAAACCTGGATTATCACCTGGCTGGGTGGAAAATTACTTTAAATTCCCTGAATATCACTGTGAGGGGTGCATCTGAGTAAGGCGGGATCTGAGGTTTTTCGCTCAAAATGCATCCCGGAGCGGGATAAGTATGTGTTGCAATTCCTGCAGGTATCGTTTTCTTCTCTCCTTCCATTGGACGGTGGTTGGTAAAAGGTACCATAGTATCAACCCGGGTCAAGCAAACATCATTGCGTTTAATACCGAATCCGGGATCGTCGTGGTTGGAAACAATTCCACCCGCAACCAGTTTCGCAGAAACTCCATCTTTCAAAACAACTTCCTGGGGATCGACCTGCTGGATGACAAACTCCCAACCGCCGGCGTCAGCGGCGGCACCGTGGGCCCGAACGAACTGGCCCTGCGTCCGACAATCACCAGTGCAAAAGTAACGGGCGCAACGGCTGCAATTATGGGAACTGCCAGCCCCGACTCGACCATTGAGCTATTTGTCGCCGATCCCAGCGCGTCCGGTTATGGTAGTGGCAAGACGTATTGCGCTGCCACAACAGCGGATGGCAGTGGAGCTTTCTCGTTCTTCGGTGAGCTCGCCTGCCTTCCAGGGTCTTCGCCCATAACGGGCACATCCACGCTGGTGGATGGCTCGACCTCTGAATTTGGCAATAATGTTGTGCCAGGGAGGTTGCCGGCTATCTACCTGCCAGTGGTCATCCGGTAAACCGGCGATTTCCATTTCTACTCGACTTGTCTGACCTGACAGGCCAGGCAAAATCGACCCGGGAAATATTCGCGTAACCGAGAAGGGGCGTACAACCTTCTCGGTTGCGCATTTTCGGGTCAGGCAGATGGCGGACGTTGGACCGCTTTGCCGCTGGCGAAAACGTGCGAGATGTATAATTAAGCGTAGGATGTCCATATCACTGCTTTCCACGAAACTCTATATTCCAATCCCAAGAGCGGATGGTATCTCCCGCCGGCGCTTGACCGCAAAACTGCTGGCCGGCCTACAACGCCCAGGCAATTTTACTTTGCTTTCCGGCCCGGCCGGGTTTGGCAAGACCACGCTGCTGAGCGAACTTGCAGACCAGCTCAAGGGGTCTGTGGCCTGGGTTTCCCTGGATGAAGGTGATAACGACCCGGTTCGTTTTTGGAGCTACCTGATCGCCGCTTGCCAGTCGGTCCAGGCAGGAGTGGGTGAATCTGCGCTGGCGTTGTTTCTCTCCATTCAACCACTGCCGGTCGAATCAGTTCCGTCCATCTTGATCAACGACCTGGCCGGGTTGCCGCGTGACCTGACGCTGGTACTGGACGACTACCACACCATCCAGAATGAAGCTATCCATTCGGGCCTACTATTCCTGCTTGAGCACCTGCCGGGAAAGCTGCACGTCATCGTGTCCACGCGTACTGATCCTCCCTGGCCGCTGGCACGTTTTCGCGCCCGCAACCAACTGGTCGAAGCGCGCGCTCAGCATCTACGCTTCAGCAGCGCGGAGACGGCGGAATTCCTGAAGCGGACGATGGGTTTGACCCTAGCCGCGGAAGACGTGATCGCCCTGGATGAGCGCACCGAGGGCTGGGTCGCCGGCTTGCAATTAGCAGCGCTCTCCATGCAAGGTCGCAGAGACGTTGCCACTTTTGTCAAAACCTTTACAGGCAGCCACAGCTATATCGCGGAATACCTGGTCGAGGAGGTATTACAGCGCCAGCCCGAGGACCTGCAGGCCTTCTTGCTGCAAACCTCCCTTTTTGAGCGTCTGAATGCCGGGCTGTGCGAGGCTGTCACCGGGTGCAAGGACGGGCAGGCCGTGCTGGCGACTCTACAACGGTCGAACCTGTTCTTGATTCCACTGGATGACGAACAGCAGTGGTTCCGCTACCACCATTTGTTTGCCGATTTGCTGCAGGCCCGCCTCCGGCAGAGTCTCCCAGCCGATGCGATTGCTGCGTTGCAACTGCGCGCCGCAGACTGGTACGAGCACAATGGGTTTGATCCTGAGGCGATACAGCATGCCCTGGCAGCCAGGGATTTCGAACGGGCCGCTTCAGGCATGGATCGGGCGGCTCAGGCCATCCTATCTTCCGGCCAGTATAATCTTCTAAAAAACTGGTTAGCTGCCCTTCCGGAGATATGGTTTCAAGCCAATCCACGCCTTGGAATTTACCAGGTATTGATCGATCTTAGCCAGGGTACCCTGGATATGGCTGAACAGACTCTACAGCAGAAGGAGAGGTTAATCAAGAGCTTACCACCCTCGCCGGAAAACGACCGGTTACGTGTGGAAGCGATGGTGTACTTGTGCCTCTTTCTGGCGCACCATAATACCTCTCGGGCAATCCGCGTTGCCCAAGAGACGCTGGCCGAGCTCCCAGAAGCAGATGCCATACTACGTATTTCCCTCAATTCTGCCCTTTATCGCGCACACGGGATGGATGGGAACATCGAAGAATCCGAACCGGCATACCTGGAATGCCTTCGCCTGGCCCACGCTGCCGGCCAATATAGCGTAGCTGCCAACACGACCATGGTAAGGGCTTTCGATTTATGCCAGTATGGTCGACTGAACGAGGCTGCCGAGTATTGCCGGTCGGTCCTCGAAGCCGGCGACCTGTTGGGGCAAGCAGTATTCTTTCCGGCAGGACCTGCCAATTTCGGGCTGGCAGGCATCTATTTGGAATGGAATGACCTGGATATGGCGGAAGAGTTGCTAGGGCGTGGGATAGACCTTTGCCGCCAGGGAGGAATGGATGGCCTCTACACCGGCTACTCCCAGATGGCGCGCCTCCATCAAGCCAGAGGAGATTTCGAAGGGGCTCTGGATGATCTCCGCTACCTGGAGCAGTCTTTTCAGCGAAAAGATTTTACGCTGGTGGCCCGGCAAGTATCGCTGCGGTTGGCGATGGGGGATATTGCGGGGGCTTCCCTTTGGGTACCACCGTTGCTGATGATGCTCGGTGACAGCCATGACGCACCCCGGTTGCCAATGATAGCAGTTGAAGCGTTCAAGTTAAGCCTCGCCCGCATCTACATCGCCCAGGGAGAGATCGAACGAGCCAACCGGCTGTTGGACGAAATCCAGGCTACGGTTGAACCGGGCAAACGTTTTGGGCGGTTGATGGAAGTCCATCTGCTGCAGGCGTTGGCCTTGCAAATACGAAATGATGGAAATATCTCCACTGAGGCGATAGCATGTCTGGAACTAGCTTTGCATCTGGCCGAGCCGGCTGGTTTCATTTTGCTGTTTTTGGAAGAAGGTCCGGGGCTGATTCCGTTGTTGAATGCTGTCGTCGCTCAACGGGCTGCGCCTGAGTTGGTTAAGCAGTACGCTCGCAAGCTTCTGAATGCTTTTGCTGGGATTGGCAAACCTGCGGCCTCCCAGCCTTTAGGTATTGCGGCCGGTCTGGTTGACCCGCTCACTCCGCGTGAATTGGAAGTTTTGCAGCTCATCAACGCCGGAGATTCCAATCAAATGATCGCAGACAGGCTCGTCATTACGGTACGAACCGTGAAGAAGCACACCGGTAATCTCTACGGCAAGTTGAATGCCAGCAGCCGCACCCAGGCAGTCGCCCGGGCGCGCGAGCTCGGACTGCTCTCCCCAGATTAATCGGTCACGATAGTATTAGCCCACCAGTCCGGTGAGGAGGTGTACTTCAGTACACCTCCTCACCTTTTTATTACCTCCTGAAAGATGCTACCTGCGGACACTGACATCTCATGTCCGGCGACGTACAGTATGAGCAAGAAAATGAACCCAGGAGGATGAAAATGAATACGCTGACAACCAAACTAATCGGCGCCGCATTGCTTTTTCTTTTCACGTTGTTTTCCGGTATATGGCTGAGCCATTCGGGAAAGCCGATCAATGGGGTGATCTTTACGATCCACAAGCTTATGGCGCTGGCAACCATAATCGTCATCGCCATAAACGTCTACACGCTGTTCAAGGCTCTGGACCTGCGCACATTTCATGAGCTGGCAGTCATCGTCGCCAGCGGGTTGCTCTTCCTTTCGTTGTTGATAACTGGAGCTTTGCTCAGCCGGAATATCCCGCTGCCGGAAGCCATCTTGAAAATCCACCAGGTAGCGACAGCGCTGGCGCTAGTCTCCTCAATAGTGACCGTTTACCTGTTAGCCAGCGGCAAGTCGTAAAACCAGAAAGGAGGGTGAGATGAGGTATAAAAGCGTGATCGTGACCAGGCTTGGTGGACCTCAGGTTCTCCAGGTAATCGAGAATGATTTGCGCCCGCCATCAGGCGGGGAGGTGCGCATCAAATTGGCGTATTGACTGTTGTCGGTGGCTATACCGAGAACCTGTATTGGAAAAGTGACCGGCTGATCCCCGTCCCAACCACACTATAACCGGCTGAAGCGGTCACGCTGATCCTGAATTACATTGTGGCTTACCAATCGCTCCAGCGAGTGGCAAAGGTCAAGGCTGGTGAGAAAGTGCTCATCGTCGGAGCGAGCGGCGGAATCGGAACGGCGTTGTTGCAGCTTGGCAAACTGGCCGGTCTGAAAATGTATGGGCGCGCATCCAAAAGTAAGCACAACCTCCTGATTGAATATGGAGCGACGCCGAAGGTGAGTTCCGCCACGTAACGTAGGCGAATCAACTCCTGATCTTCATCCGGTTCGGGTAGGATTTCAAGGGAACCGGTGATGGGTTGAATCGATTGTATAGAATCTCCTGGTAGGGGGCATGGCGGGTGATGTGAAATGCATTTCTATCCGTTAAAACAAACGTGGGAGGCAAAAGGGACAAACTCTCATCCACCCAGCCACCTGAATAGTAGCCGCTGCGTCATCCCCGGGATTGGCTTCCACGTAATTAAGTGTTACACTTGATTTCGTGGAAGGAGCAATCTTACGATGGATACTCAGAATATCACATTATCGATCCCCAAGAAAGTTCTCAATCGGTTTAAAGAAATTGCTTTTCACCGGCAGAAATCTGTCAGTGGGCTGATGGTGGAGATGATGGAAGAAGCAGTCTCTCGGGAAGAAGGGTACCGGGTAGCCCGGGAGCGTTCTTTTCGTCGACTGGAGTTGAAAACGGACCTGGAGACCCACGGTCAGGCGATCTGGAAGCGGGATGATCTGCATGTGCGCTGATCGAAACCTGGAATTTGTGGATACCAATATCCTGGTGTATGCTCACGACCTGTCTGCAGGTAAAAAATACCAGAAATCTCAGCAATTGATCCGGCGCTTATGGGAGAACGGCAAAGGCTGTCTGAGTGTGCAGGTGCTCCAGGAATTCTATGTCACGATCACCCGGAAAGTCGCTGCGCCGCTCCATCTGGAAGAGGCGGAAGCGGTCGTCCGTGATTACAGTTTTTGGCGGATACATGCTCCGACGGCGGAAGACGTTTTGGGGGCGATTGACATCCAACGGCAGCACCAGCTCTCGTTCTGGGATGCAATGGTGATCCACAGCGCCATTCAATCGGGGTGCGGGCTCGTGTGGTCGGAAGATTTGAATTCCGGTCAGGAGTATGGCGAGGTACTGGTCAAAAATCCATATATTGGGTGAATCATGAGACCGGGCATCCTGATCTCCATGGATGCACAGAAGTCAGTACACGGCTACCCGCCGTACGACGGATGTTCATCCGGAGCGTACGGCGGGTTCATTCAGAGGGTTAAGGAGATTAACCTGATTTGAATGGCTTTATGGGATCACCGCGATGGAGACTGTTGTTCCTGCTCGACTTGCAGGGGGAGATGACTGGGCTGCCGGCGCCTTGGGTTGGATGACGATCTTACGAGGGGCGTTCCCCACCGGAATCGTGGCAGTCACAATTCCGAAGGCCAGGTCCACCACGGAGACATCGTTGGAAGCTTCATTCGTTACCCAGGCCGTTGTTCCCTGTGGGTTGACCGCAATCCAGTGCGGCATCTTGCCGACCGTCACCACTTTGCTGACCGCATTGGTTTTCGGTTCAAGGATCGAGAGCTGCCCCGGACCCTGGCTTACTACCAGTGCATTTTGCCCATTGGGGGTAAACAATGGATAATGCGGTGATGCGCCGACAGGGATCTGCCCGGTGATCTGGTTGGTCGCCGGGTCGAGCTCCTGCACCGCGTCGACGCCAGCCAGGGTAAAGTAGAGTAGCTTTCCATCCGGGCTGAAGTTCAAGGCTCGCGGGGCTTTGCTCAACGGGACACTGCCTCGGACAGTCTGGTTGGCGATATCCAGGATCGCCAGGCTGGCGGCGCCTTGCTTCTGAGAGGCGACATAGGCGGTCAGGCCGTCGGGGCTGATGGCGATATTGTGCGGGTTAGGAACGTCGACCTCTCCCAGGATGGCATGGGTGGGCGTGTCGATATAGACCACCTGGTTCGTCCCAAAGACCGCCACCAACACGATGAATCCATCCGGGCTGATGGCTAGACCGTGGGGGCTTTTTCCCACTTCGATCGTGTTCACCACCTGGTCGGAGAGGGTATCGATCACGCTCACCCTGGAATCGCCGTCGCTGCTGACGTACACCCAACGCCCGTCTGGGGTGATTACCATCCCATGCGGGCCGGTTGGTACGGGTATTCTGCTGAGCACCTGGTTGGTGCTTGTATCCAGTACAGCCACCGCGTTGTCTTTGAACAGGCCCACATAGGCTTTCAACTTTGCCAAGGCGCCGGCAGGTGGATTGGCGGCCATCCCTCCGCCACCCGTGGGCGTTGCCGTAACACCTGTAACCGGGATTTTTGCGGAGGAAGCGGGCGCCGCCGCCGAATAACCATTGCAGGCGCTGGCTACCAGGGCCAGGCTGGCCAGTACCATCAAAGCCATCCGCTGAGGGGAGCGTGGTTGGTACAGGGAACGGTGGAACAGGTTTTGAATTCTCATAGAAGATTCCTTTCTTTTTCTCTCCCCCAAGGGTTGGGAGATAGTTTGTTGTGGTTGACGGTTCTTCCTGCATTAATACCGAGATTATTCAATAAATATTCCCGAAATTACCGGATTTCAACAAAATGGAATAAAATGAACTGGAGATGAGTCTTATCAGGCAGGTAGGATCATGAATAATGAACGCAAACAGCAGCTTCAATTTGAACACACGATCCTTCCCCATTTCGATTCGGCCTACAACCTGGCGCGTTGGATCACAGGAAATGATCAGGATGCAGAGGATATGGTGCAAGAAGCTTTTCTTCGGGCATATCAATATTTCACTGGTTTCCAGGGAGCCAGCAGCCGCGCCTGGTTGCTGACCATCGTGCGCAATACCTGCTATACCTGGCTGCGTCAAAACCGGTCTCAAGGAAGGTTGGTTGAGCTGGAAGATGAGCTTCAAGACGATGATACCGAATCCATTCACCCAGAAACCGTGAATCAGATGCGCGCCAACCGCCAGGTCGTTCGGAAGGCGCTGGAACAATTGCCAGCGGAATTCCGGGAATTAATTGTCTTACGAGAATTGGAAGAGATGTCTTATAAGGAGATCGCTGGCGTGGCGGGCATCCCCATCGGGACGGTTATGTCGCGCCTGGCGCGTGCTCGCCAACAACTGAAACGCTGCCTGGTCAGTATGGATGCCAAAGAAGGTTCCAATGGATTGTGATCGTGTTCGAGTGCTCCTGGATGGATATATCGACGATGAATTGGACCTGGTCAATGCCTTGGAAGTCGACACCCACCTGAAAGACTGCCCGGCATGCACCCAGAAATTTGCCGAGTTGAAAGCAATCCGTTCTGCTATCTCCGGGAACAGAGGGGCATTATTTTTCGTAGCTCCCCCCGGCTTACAGAAACGCATCAAGACTTCCCTCCCAGGCAGCAAGCGCGTTTTTCCAATCCTGCCGAAATGGCAATGGGGCTGGCTGGCTGCTGCAGCGTTTACCATCGCCGTGCTGGTTTTCGGGGTAGGCATGGCCCGAGGTTGGTTCGCCCCCGGGCAGAACGACCTGCTGGCAGAGGAAGTGCAATCTGCTCACGTGCGTTCGTTGATGGCCAGCCACTTAACTGACGTCACCTCAACCAACCAACATACCGTCAAGCCCTGGTTTGACGGGAAACTGGATTTCTCCCCGCCCGTCGAAGACCTGGCCGCCCAGGGGTTTCCGCTAGTCGGAGGCCGGCTGGATTATCTGGACGGCCACCCCGTGGCGGCGTTGGTTTATCGGTATAACCAGCATGATATCAACCTGTTTATTTGGCCTTCAATAAAACAGGTGCAGGGGTTGCATGCCGCGACCATAAACGGCTACAACCTTTACCAGTGGCATCAATCCGGGATGGAGTATTGGGCCGCCTCGGATTTGAACGCCGGGGAGCTGCGCAGCTTTATTGAGCTTGTGCAGAAAGGGGTTCAATGAAGCTAGCCAGGTTTACTCGCATTTTCTCTTCTCACGCCGTACGGCTGATCTTCGCCGGGATCATTTTTCTCCCCTGGGTGGTGGCTGCCCCGGCTTCCGACACCAATGGTTACGATTGGCTGCAGTTTGGCGGGAATCCGCAGCATAGCGGGGTCAATTCTCTCGAAACCCTGATCTCCCCTGCGAATGTGAGCGGCCTGCACCAGGCCTTCCAGGTGCAGCTTGCGGGCGTAGCCGATGGCGCCCCCGTTTATTTGCATTCGGTTGCCACCCCAGGCGGCACGCGCAACCTGCTGTTTCTCACCACCACTGACGGGCGCCTGCTGGCGCTGGACGCGAAAAGCGGAGCTCAGGTCTGGACGCAGCAGGTGGGAGCGGGGGCTTGCCGGGTCAACAACGGGACTGGCGCCTGCTTTACCACATCTTCACCGGCTATCGATCCCAACCGCCAGTTCGTCTATAGTTATGGCCTGGATGGGAAAGTACATAAGTACCGCGTGGCTGACGGGGTTGAAGTTACCAGCGGGGGCTGGCCGGAAATCGCCACAGGGAAGGGTTACGACGAAAAAGGCTCTTCGTCCCTGGCTGTAGCTATAGCGCATAACGGCCAGAGTTTCCTGTACGTTGCAAACAGCGGTTACCCAGGTGATCGAGGTGATTACCAGGGGCACGTCACGGCCATCAACCTGGCGGACGGCAGCCAGAAGGTCTTCAACGCACTGTGCAGCGACCAACCGGTGCATTTCAACGCGACCAACCCGGATTGCCCGCTAGCGACGGCCGGCATTTGGTCGCGCGCGCCGGTGGTCTATGACCCGAATTCTGACCGCATCTACCTCGTCACCGGCAACGGTGACTTCAATCCGGCCGGCCACCATTGGGGCGATACGGTCTTCGCGCTCCACCCCGATGGATCCGGCGCAGGCGGTAATCCCCTCGATAGTTACACTCCAACCAATTTCCAGCAATTGCAGAATAGCGATACCGACCTGGGCAGTACGGCGCCGGCCATCTTGCCAGCGATCTCTGGCAGCCGGTATGCTCACCTGGCGGTCGTCGGTGGAAAGGACGCCCAGTTGCGATTGCTCAACCTGGACAATTTCAGTGGGAAGGGCAGTCTCGGGAACACCGGCGGGGAAATAGGGGCTTTGATGAATGTTCCGCAAGGTGGGGCTGTTCTCACCCAGCCCGCCGTCTGGACCAACCCCCAGGACGGCAGCGTCTGGGTGTTCGTCACTACCGGCGCGGGGACCTCAGGGCTCAAGCTGAGCGTAGATGGCAATGGCAACCCATCCTTGGCCAAGGTTTGGCAGGATAGCTTCGGCGCCACCTCGCCACTCATCGCCAA
>JAQTMA010000090.1:0-7240 GCA_028714615.1 Anaerolineaceae bacterium
TCACCAAAACGGGCAATGCTTCAGCCCCCCAAATCCCTGCACATCCTGCTGGTGCACCAGTCTTTCGCTTCACTGCACGAAGCGGGAGGCACCCGGCACCACGAGCTGGCGCGCTACCTGGCTTCCCGAGGTCACCGGGTGACGATCATTACCAGCCGGGTGAGCTACCTGAGCGGCCGTCACGCCGCCGGCCACTCGCGTTGGATGGAACGAGAGCTGGATGGGCCGAACATAACTATCCTGCGCACCGTTACGTACTCTGTCCTGCACCGCAGCTTCGCCCACCGGGTGTACAGCTTCCTCAGCTTCATGGTCTCAGCCTTCATAGCCGGGCTCGGTGTGCGCCAGGTGGACCTGGTGTGGGGTACGTCGCCCCCCATCTTCCAGGGAATCACCGCATGGTTATTGGCCCGCCTCAAACAGGCGCCCTTTCTGCTAGAGGTGCGCGATCTGTGGCCGGCATTTGCCATTGCCGTTGGAGTGCTGCGCCAGCCAATGCTCATCCGCATGTCGCTGTGGCTGGAGCGATTCCTATACAAGCACGCCGATCGGGTGGTGGTGAACTCGCCAGGGTATATTCAACACGTCGTCCAACGAGGTGCGCGCTGGGTGGAGCTTCTCCCGAACGGCGCAGACCCGCAAATGTTCGACCCTTCTGCCGATGGCGCTTGTTTCCGGGAAAAATACGGCCTCGGCAATCACTTCGTAGCCTTATACGCCGGGGCGCACGGGCTTTCCAACGACCTGGGCGTGGTCCTGCAAGCGGCGGCTTGCCTGCGCAACCAACCGGAAATCGCCATCGTATTTTTAGGCGATGGGAAAGAAAAACATAACTTGATCGAGCAGGCGCGCACCTTGCAGCTCGAGAATGTGACCTTCGTTGCGCCGCTCCCGAAAAACGAGATGTCTGAAGCCCTGGCCGCTGCAGACGCTTGCATCGCTATCCTCAAACCAATCCCGTTATATGCAACCACCTATCCGAACAAAGTTTTTGATAGCATGGCGGCAGGCCGACCGGTGATCCTGGCCATTGATGGGGTCATTCGGGAGGTGGTTGAGAGCGCCAATGCGGGTATTTTTGTTCCTCCCGGAGATGGCGCGGCGTTAGCCCTGGCCATCCAGCGCCTGGCCGGTTTGCCGGACCGCGGCCGTTCTCTCGGACGAAACGGCAGGCAAGCCATCGAGCGGGACTTTTCCCGGGGCGATCTAGCCGAAAAGTTAGCCTTGCTCATGTATGAAATGTGGAGGATGAATGGCTGAAAAGATCCTGGTCGTTGAGGATGAAGTATCCTTGCAGGAGACCCTGGTGTACAACCTGAAGCATCAAGGTTACGAGGTGGAGGCGGTCGGGGATGGCCTGCAGGCTGTGGAGGCGGCGCGGAAAGCGCACCCCGACTTGATCCTGCTGGACGTAATGCTGCCCGGCATCGACGGGTTTGAGGTCTGCCGTACATTGCGCAAGGAAATGAACACCCCGATGCTCATGCTGACGGCGCGAGACGATGAAATCGACCGGGTAGTTGGGCTGGAGTTAGGCGCGGATGATTACATTACCAAGCCGTTTAGTATGCGCGAGCTCATGGCGCGGGTAAAAACCCGCCTGCGGGTGGTGCGCATGATCCGAGACGAGTTCAGCGCCAGCCCTGCCGTTGCGGATGTCCCCACTGCCCAACCGATGTTGTTCGGGAACTTGGCCATCGACACCTTCCGCCGGGAAGTGCGCCTGGATGCTCAACCGCTGGCCATGAAACCGAAGGAATATGAGCTGCTGCTCTATCTGGCCCAGCACCGCGGTCAAGCCCTCTCGCGCGAGCAAATTTTGCAGAGCGTTTGGGGATGGGAATTCACCGGCGATAGCCGCACAGTCGACGTACATATGCGCTGGCTGCGGGAGAAGATCGAGACGGATCCGGCCACTCCCAGGCGAATCCTGACCGTACGCGGCGCCGGATACCGCTTCGACGGCTAACATGGGTCGCACGATCCGCTGGCGGCTGACGATTCCTTACGCCTTGCTGGTCATCGCGGCCATGCTGGGGCTAAGTTTGTACCTGGTCAGCGCTCTGCGTACTTCCTATCTGGACCGTCTAAAATCCAACCTGGCCGGTGAAGCGCGGGTCATCGCGGAGGCTGCCCGGCCGTTGATCGTCTCCCCCCCAGACCGGACGGCCCTCGAAGCGCTGGCTCACCGGTATGCGGACTTATTACGCCGGCGGGTGACTCTCATCGCAACCGATGGGACCGTCTTGGGCGAATCGGAGACCGATCCGGCGCTCATGGAAAATCATCTGGGGCGCCCGGAAGTGCAGGCGGCGCTCAAAGGACAGGAATTCGGTGATCTGCGCTTAAGCGCCACGCTTCACGAGAAAATGATGTACCTGGCCGTACCCATCCAATCCAACGGGAGAATCCTGGGGGTAGCCCGGGTTGCCGTTTCGGTGGCCAGCATCGAAGCAGAAATCGCACGTTTCCGCCAGACGATTTACCTGGCCGCCCTGGTAACCATCGCATTGGCTATCCTCACGACCACCCTGCTCACCGGGTATGCCTTGAGACCCCTGGGGGAGTTGACCCGCGCGGCCCAGCGCATGGCTTCCGGGGATCTGCAACCCACCCTGCTCCCCACTTCCAGGGATGAGATCGGTCAACTCAACCTGGCGTTCAACCAGATGGCTGACCACCTGCGAGAGAAGATCGACGCACTGCGCAGCGAACAGGACAAGCTCTCCGCCGTGTTGGCGCGCATGACGGATGGGGTCATCATCGTGGACGCACAGGGGGAGGTAGAGTTGATCAACCCGGCGGCAGCCCGCCTCTTTCGAGTCAACCAGGCAAGCGCCATTGGGAAAACTTTGATCGAGGTAGTACGGCAGCACCAACTGGCTGAGTTATGGCAGCGCTGCGTCCAGACCGGCGAACAGCAATCGACCACCCTCGAATTAAGCTCCGAGCGCCTCTTCTTGCAAGGTATTGCTACATCGCTCAAGCAATCCCTACCGGGCAGCATCCTGCTTCTGGTTCAGGATTTAACCCGCTTGCGCCGGCTTGAAACCGTCCGCCAGGATTTCATTAGCAACGTTTCCCATGAATTGCGCACGCCCCTGGCCTCGTTGAAAGCTCTCACCGAGACTCTACAAGAGGGAGCGCTTGAAGACCCACCAGCCGCGCGGCGTTTCCTGACCCGTATGGATACCGAAGTCGACACGCTCACACAGATGGTGCGCGAGCTGCTCGAGCTCTCGCGTATTGAATCCGGGCGGGTTCCCCTCAAATTGGAATCGGTCAGCGTGCAGGACCTGCTCAACCCGGCCGTCGAGCGCATGCGTTTGCAGGCCGAACGCGCCGGTTTACGTTTATCGCTGGAATGCCCGGCCGATCTTCCTGCAGTTCAAGCCGATTCGGAACGCATCGGGCAGGTGTTGGTTAACCTCCTGCATAATGCAGTCAAATTTACCCCTCCTGGCGGGGAAATTCATGTTGTAGCCAGCGCTGAACCAGGCCGGGTGGTCATCCAGGTGCGGGATAGCGGTGTGGGCATTGCCGAGAAAGACCTGGCGCGAATTTTTGAGCGCTTTTATAAAGCCGATCGAGCGCGCTCCGGTGGGGGTACCGGCCTGGGGCTCTCGATCGCCCGTCACCTGGTGGAAGCGCATGGGGGCAAAATTTGGGCAGAAAGTACACCAGGCTCTGGCAGCATCTTCTCATTTGACCTTCCCGTCGCTGCTTAATCGGATTTCTTGTTAATCAAAAATTAACAAATCCCTGACGGACTGTTAACCAGCTTCTCCCTGGTTCTTAAAGAGCCCATGTTATCCTTTCTCCATGAACAATAATCAACTTTCACAATCTAGGGAGAAGGAAAACTTATGTTTCGCGGTGCAATGAAAAGTTTCGTTCTGTTCTTGGGGGTCACAGTATTACTATCGGCCTGTGCGCCGGCAGCAACCAATAGCCCTGCAACTGCAACCAGTCCGGCAATGGCTACCAGCCCGGTAGTCGCCGGTAACCCGACGGATCAACCCACGAACCAGGCAGCCCCGGTGGGCTCGATCCAGATTACCGGGGCCGGCGCTACGTTCCCGTTCCCACTTTACTCTCGCTGGTTCTACGATTACGCCTTCGTCGATTCCTCTGTCAAGTTCAATTACCAATCCATTGGATCGGGGGGCGGCATCCAGCAGATCACGCAGAAGACCGTCGACTTCGGCGCATCGGACGCCATCCTGAATAAGGATCAGTTCGCAGCCGCTCCCGGTATCCAGATGTTTCCCACCGTAGCCGGTGCGGAGGCAATCGTCGTCAATCTTAAAGGCGCAGACGGCAAACCTCTGACCCAGCCAGTCAAGTTCACCCCAGATGTTCTGGCGGGCATTTACCTGGGCAAGATCACAAAATGGAATGACCCGGCCTTAGTCGCTGCGAATCCAGACGTAACCTTGCCAGCGAAAGATATCCTTGTGGTGCATCGCTCTGATGGCTCTGGAACTACCTATATCTTCACCGACTACCTTTCCAAGGTTAGCCCGGAATGGAAGAGCACCGTCGGGAATAGTTCCTCGGTCAAGTGGCCGGTTGGGTTAGGCGGTAAAGGCAATGAAGGCGTGTACGGCACGGTAACCCAAAACGAAGGCGCCATCGGCTATGTCGAACTGGCTTATGCCATCCAGAACAAAGCTGTCCTCAACCTGTTGCAGAATCAAGCTGGCCAATTTGTGGCTCCCTCCGTTGCAGGGACTCAGGCTGCTATGGCGGATTTCGGCACGGAATTGGGCGACCAGTTGGCCATCTCCATCGTCAACGCCCCCGGAAAAGATTCCTACCCCATCGCCGGATACACCTACATTCTGATGTACATGGACCAGCAAGATTGCGTCAAAGCACAAAAGTTGATCCAGTTTGTCAAGTGGGCCTATGGCGAAGCCGGTGATAAAGATGCAGCCGACCTGCAATACGTTCCGCTGCCCCAGGCGGTCAAGGACCAGGTACTTGCCAAGCTGGGCAAGGTAACCTGCCAGGGCAAACCCTTGAGCTAATCGGTTTTTCGAAGACGGGGTTTTATGACGGAAACAAATTTCGATTTGAAATCCTCACGGGGAAGAATCCCCGCACCCTCCAGCCCGCAGTCCAAGACTGCGGGCTTGGGTTCGTTTTGGCGGCATGGAGACGTGTTATTCAACGCCTTAATTGGTCTGGCAGCCATTAGCGTAGTTGTATTATTGGTAAGTATCGCCTTCGAGCTCTGGCAGAATTCGGCGCTTTCACGACAGGCATTCGGGTGGTCTTTCATCACATCCACCCAATGGGATCCGGCCATCGCACGCTCGTTTGGCGCGTTCCCATTCTTGATCGGCACGCTGGTCACCTCTTTATTAGCCTTGGTGATCGCCGTCCCGGTTGGTTTGGGCATCGCCATTTACCTGGCTGAGCTGGCGCCGATTTCCCTCCGCCAGCCGCTCGGTCTGCTGGTTGAGCTGCTGGCGGCTATCCCCAGCGTGGTGTATGGCGTGTGGGGTTTGTTTGCCCTGATCCCGGCAGCAATCCGCCCCTTAGCAGAGGGACTCAGCAACCACCTGGGTTTCATCCCTCTCTTCACCGGACCGGTGTTCGGGCCCTCACGCCTGGCTGCCGGGCTAATCCTGGCTATCATGATCCTGCCCACCATCGCCGCCATCAGCCGGGACGTTTTCCTGGCAATTCCGGCAGCGCAGCGCGAGGCAGCCCTGGCGCTTGGCTCCACCCAATGGGAGTCGATCTGGCAAGTCTTGATCCCTTACGGTCTATCCGGCCTGTTAGGAGCGATCATCCTCGGATTGGGACGCGCCCTGGGTGAGACAATCGCTGTCACGATGGTCATCGGCAATAACTCAGATCTCACCGCTTCCCTTTTGCATCCAGGGTACACCATGGCCTCCCTGATTGCCAATGAGTTCAGTGAAGCGACCTACAACCTTTATTTGAATGCACTGATCGAGATCGGGTTAATCTTGTTTGGCCTGACCCTGGTGCTCAACCTGATGGCCCGGTTCCTGATCTGGCGCACGGCTCGCAAAATCTCACCGGAGGCCCGTCTATGACTGCTATGCAAATGCGAGCTTCTACCTACAGCCGGACGCGTTGGCGAAAGGGCGTCAACCGCGTCATGCTCAGCCTGACTGGTTTATTCACATTATTGGCCGTCATTCCGTTGGGCTGGATCCTGGTGTATGTCATCCTCAAAGGCGCTCCAGCCCTGTCGCTCAGCTTCTTCACCCAATTGCCCACCCCGGCAGGCGTCCCGGGCGGCGGTTTACTGAACGCGCTGGCCGGCTCCGCCATGACCGTCGGTATGGGCGCCATAATCGCTACCCCCATCGGCGTCCTGGCGGCTGTCTTCCTGCTATATCGGGGTAGCACCCCCTTCGGGACTGCCTTACGCTTTGCAACAGATGTGATTTCCGGTGTGCCCTCGATCGTCATGGGCATCTTTGCATACACCCTCATCGTACTCCCCCAACGACATTTTTCCGCTTTGGCCGGCGGAATAGTTCTGGCTTTTATCATGCTGCCCATCATCCTGCGCACCACCGAAGAAATGCTCAGGTTAATTCCGGGTACCTTGCGCGAGGGCTCCTTAGCGCTGGGAGCATCCGAGTGGCGCACAACCCTCTCGGTGCTCTTGCCAGCCGCTGCCAATGGCATGTTGACCGGACTGATGCTGGCGATCGCCCGTGCGGCGGGTGAAGCCGCGCCCATGCTCTTCACTGCATTTGGCAATCCCTTTTTGAGCTTCTCCGCAGATCAACCGGTTGCCACATTACCCCACACAATTTTTGTCTATGCAATTTCACCCTATCCCGATTGGCAGGCGAAAGCTTGGGGAACCGCCCTGGTATTGATCGCCCTGGTGTTGGCTCTCAATATCGGGGCCAGGATGTTTGCCTCCTGGCGTGCGCGAAAACTGGGCCAGGCGCGAACTTGACCTGGACATGTACAACTGATTAAAGGATAATCAAATGAATTTGCTATCTTTGAATCATCTATTGACCAAGAGAGAAATTATGGCCCCACCGATCACCACCGTAGAAACCCGGCATGACGCCGAAATGAGTGAACTTGGCCCAATCAAGATGGAGATCTCTCATCTGGAAGTCTATTACGGGAAATTCCAGGCGCTCGCGGATATCAATATGTTGATACCCGCTAACCGCATCACCGCCATCATCGGCCCTTCCGGCTGCGGGAAGTCGACTTTGCTGCGGTC
>JAQTMA010000090.1:7340-15903 GCA_028714615.1 Anaerolineaceae bacterium
CCCTGCTAGTGTTACGCCAGCTCGAAGGAGAAGCGGTATGCCGCGTGAGTCGCTGGATCGTGAGTTCCGCCACCTGCAAGATGAAGTTCTACTGCTGGGCAGTATGGTCGAGCAGGCTATTCTCGAAGCGGTGGATGCGCTGAAACGTCGAGATATCCGCGCATCTCGCAGGATTTTGGGCGGGGATCGACTGATCAATGAAAAGCGTTACGCGATCGAAAACGCCATCCTGGTGCTTATCGCAACCCAGCAACCGATGGCCCATGACCTGCGCTTTCTGGCAGCAATTTTGGAAGTCGATACCGAACTGGAACGGATCGGGGATTACGCTAAGGGAATAGCCAAAGTCAACATCTTGCTCGGGGAAGACATCGTCCCCATGCCGGTACTGGAGATCTCACGCATGACTGAGATCAGCATCAGCATGTTGCATCGGGCGCTGAGCTGTTTTGTGAATGAGAATGCCGAGCAAGCCCGCACCATCCCCGCTGAAGACGACCAGGTAGACGAACTATACAATCAGGTCTACCGGGACCTGGTCGCTGCCATGGTTGCGGACCCGAGCTCCATCGACCACGCCAACTACCTCTTGTGGGTAGCTCACAACCTGGAACGCACCGCCGACCGGGTGACGAATATCTGCGAGCGCACTGTCTTTATCGCCACCGGCGAATTAATGGAAATCACGGACCTGGACGAGGAAGACATGGCCGAGTCGGAATAATCTATTTTTAGGAGGTTGCTTTGATCCAGAATCCATATCAAGGCAAGTTGATTGTCGTCGAAGGGATCGATGGTAGCGGCAAGTCGACCCAGATTGACTTGCTCTACAAATGGCTCCAGGCTCGCGGAAAATCCGTCTACTTCAGTGAATGGAATTCATCCGACCTGGTGAAAAGCACCACCAAAACCGCCAAGAAAGAAAAAATGTTCACTCCCACCACCTTTAGCCTGTTGCAGGCTACCGATTTTGCCGCTCGCTGGGAGAATCGCATCCTGCCTATGCTGAAGGCGGGTGTCATTGTCCTGGCGGACCGCTACGCATTCACAGCTTTCGCCCGGGATGTAGCACGTGGTGTGGATCCAACCTGGGTCCGGAATCTATACTCCTTCGCCCCGCGCCCCGATATCATCCTTTACTTCCGCGTGCCATTGGATACCGCCGTAGAACGGATCACGTCCTCGCGCGCTAGTATCAAGTATTACGAAGCCGGAATGGATCTTGGGCTGTCCGATAACCGTATTACCAGTTTCCGATTATTCCAACAACGCATCATCGATGAGTATGACGGGATGGTGGATGAATTCGGATTAACCGTAGTCGACGGCGCTGCCCCAGTCAAAGAACAACAAAAAGAAGTCCGGAAGATCACCACCCGCGTCTTGCGGGGTTGGGAAGGCTTGCCAAACCCTTTAGTCCGCCCGCGTAGGCGTCCGTCAAGAAGATCTACTCTTCCTTCTTCAGAGCTAACCCCTGAAACAGCGCAAGCAGGTGAGCAATGACTGAACCGATCTTTTATGGCGCCGGCTTTCCGTACCTAAATGTGCAAGACCTGCCGGGTAAACTGATCGTATTAGAAGGCACAGATGGCGTCGGTCGCTCGACTCAGATCCAGTTGCTGCGCAAATGGCTTGAGAGTGAAGGTTACGCCGTCTCGGATACCGGATTGCGCCGCTCACCCATGACCCAGCCGGGCATGGATGCGGCCAAAACTGGGCACACCATCAGCCGGCTTACCATGAGCCTGTTCTATGCTACCGATTTCGCCGACCGGTTGGAAAACCAGATCATCCCTGCCCTCAAAGCGGGGTTCTACGTACTTTCCGACCGCTACTTCTATTCGGTAATTGCACGGGATGCAGTGCGCGGGGTCGATCCTCAATGGGCGCGGACCGTGTATGGCTTTGCCCTCAAGCCAGACGTGGTCTATTACTTGAAGGCTGACGTCCCCCATCTGGTCTCTCGCATGGTATATGGGCGTGGTTTTGATTATTGGGAAGCCGGTATGGATCTACACTGTGCGGATAATTTATACGACAGCTTCTGTGTTTATCAATCAGAACTGGTGCGGCAATTTGACCAAATGGCCGATGAGTTCGGTTTCGTGACCCTCGATGCAAACCGTCCCGTGGCTGCCACATTCGAAGAACTGCGTACCCAAATTCGAGAGTTGATCAAAGACGACCGGTAAAGATGGCAGGAGGTGTACATGAGCCCCAAACCTGATGATGGCATGTGTGTATTTGGGGCGGTCCTGCTCCACCGCTACCTCGATGCCCTGATTCAGGAAGTCGATGGGGTGCGTATCGGGGAAGATATCGAGTTCATTCACCGCATGCGGGTGGCTTCGCGCCGGCTTCGCGCGGCCCTTCCTCTGTTTTCCGATTGCCTGCCCCCGAAGAAATATCCCACCTGGGAAAAATCCATCCGCGAGATCACCAAAGCCCTGGGGGCGGCGCGCGATCTGGATGTGCAGCTCGATGTTCTCCAGGACTTTTCAGCACAAGCCCAGGACCCACATTGGCGTCCTGGCTTATACCGGTTAATGTTGCGCCTGCGTCAGCAGCGTGTAAAAAAGCAGGTCAAAGTGGATCGCGCCCTGAACGATATGCTCGCCAGCGGGACCATTTCAAACCTCGGACAACGGTTGAGTCATTACGAAGAGCGCCAGAACCAAACCTATCTCTACACCCCGGCGCTTTACCGCTTGGGATACGACGCAATCACCAGACACCTGGAGGATTTCCTGGGGTACGATGAAATCGTAGAAAAACCCGAGGAAGTCGAGCAATTGCACGCCATGCGCATCGCGGCCAAGCGCCTGCGTTATACCCTGGAGATTTTCGCGCCGCTTTACCCGGGGGAGCTCAAAGATCCCATCCAGGCCGGACGCAAAGCTCAGGACTTGCTGGGTGAGATCCACGATTGTGACGTATGGACGGGGTTTTTACCCCTGTTCCTGGAGAGAGAAAGGCGTCGTATCCTAGATTTCTACGGCAGTATGCGTGGATATTCACGCATCACGCCGGGAATCCAGGCTTTCCTTGCCGACCGCCAGGGGCAACGCGAGCAAAAATATCTGGACTTCGTCCACTTCTGGAGCCAACACAAGACCAAAAACACCTGGGGAGACATCACCAAGGTTATACAAGCCCCCTCCTACCGGTCAGAGAGTCCGGCTGCACCGCTGAGTGTGTCTTTACCGGATGAAGAGGGAAACCAAGTGTGATTATCGCAGCCATCGGTGATGTTCACGCCAATCTACCCGCCCTGGAAGCCGTCTTGGAGCATGCGAACCAGCTCGGAGCCGAAGCGTTATGTAATGTAGGAGATTTTGTTGGCTATGGCGCTTTTCCGGAAGAAGTAGTTAAACGCTTGCGCAAAATTGAGGCAATCAGCATTCAAGGGAATTACGATCGCAAAGTGTTGAAGGTCAAGCAAAAGCGGGACGAGTGGAAGAAAGAGAAAATTCCAGAGAAGTGGCTGGCCTTCAAATGGGCTTACGACCATCTGACCAAAAAAAGCCGTAAGTATCTACGCTCCTTACCAACAGAATGTGCCCTCACCGTCGAAGGACATCCTATCTTGCTGGTGCATGGCAGCCCAGCCTCGCAAGATGAACACCTCACCCTGGATACCCCCATTGAACGCTTGCACGAGCTGGCCGAAATGAACCCGGCGGAGATCATCGTATGCGGTCATTCACACCAACCATTTACCCGGCACGTAGGGGATACCTGGTTTATCAATACCGGGTCGGTCGGTCGTCCGGATGATGGCGATCCGCGCGCTGCCTACGCCCTCCTGGAGCTGACCCCCGGACATTTGGAAGTAAACCACTACCGCGTTGATTATGACCTTCAACGGGCTGTGCGCGCCATTCTTGAAAATAGCCTCCCTGAGAGCTTTGCGCGTATGATCCAACAAGGCCGCTCCCTGGATGTAGTGAAGCCTTCCTCCAGTTAGCGTTTTCCATTTGCAGGGGCGAGGTCTGGAAGGTTGAGGGATTAATTTCCAAAAATTGTCCTATAATGGTGGGGGAATATCCACTTACCCCAGGTCATTTGCCCATGCTAGAAACCCAACATCTCCCAACCAACAACCTCGATCTCCCCCTCCCCAACCCACGCCGGTCCCCAGAAGATAGCTGGTTAACCGACGGATTGACATCCGAGGAATGCGACCAACTGGCAGCAGTCCTTCAATTACTTCACATCTGTTGCATCCCTCTCGAGCACACCCACCATGTGACGCGCCTCTCTCTACGCCTGTTCGATGCGCTGCAGCCGTTGCATAAACTAGGCTCCCATGAGCGCTTCTGGTTGGAATGCGCAGCTTTGCTCCATGATATCGGCTGGATTGAGGGACAGAAAAACCATCACAAAAATTCCCTGCAGATCATTCTGACGACACCGCTGTTACCTATCGATCAAAAAAAACGCCTACTGGTTGGCTCCATCGCTCGTTACCACCGTGGGGTGCTGCCCTTGGATACGCACGATCATTACCACGCGCTGGATGCCGGCAGCCGTATACTCGTCTCAACCCTGGCTGCATTTCTACGCCTGGCCGACGGATTAGACGGTTCTCATCAATGCCTGGTTAGCAGCCTGGCCTGCAAGATCTCCAAGAAGAGGATTGAGGTGCGTTGTACAGTAAACGCAACCTTCACAACAGAGAAAGAAGATGCAGAGCAACGGAGTGATTTATTGCAATTGGTTTTCAAGCGAAAGGTTATCATCCAGGCAGGCAAACCGCATTAGGTCTGAGAGCAATGAAAACCGGGTTTCGAGGAGAAACCCGGTTTTCATTGCTCTCTTTATTTCTTCTTGTCCTTTTTTTGCTTCTTTTCGTTCTTGTCTTTTTTATCCTTGTTTCCCATGTATCTCGCCTCCTTCCCCTGTTTTAGCACCTTTCCATTCATATTCAGCAACTTCTCCGGATGCTTGACATCCATGGATTGGCTGAGGGCATCGACCAGTGTTTGTAAACATTTCACCCGGGCATAGTGTTTGTCGGTGCCCTCAACGATGGTCCAGGGAGCAGTCAGTGTAGAAGTTTTCAGCAGCATGTCTTCCACTGCCTGGCTATACAGATCCCACTTCTCCCGGTTGCGCCAATCTTCTTCAGTCAGTTTCCAGGCCTTGTAGTTGTTGGTTTTGCGTTCCTCAAAACGGCGTAACTGCTCTTCATTGCTGATCTGCACCCAGAACTTGACCAGTATCGTGCCGGCATCGACCAACTGGCGCTCGAACTCGTTGATCTCGCGGTAAGCGCGCTTCCAGGCGTCATCACTACAGAAACCCTCGATGCGTTCCACCAACACGCGCCCATACCAGGAGCGGTCGAAAATCAACACCTGCTTTTCGTCCGGAGGGCGCAATCGTCGCCAGAAGCGCCACAAATAATGATGCGTCTTGTCGTCGCCAGAAGGAGCAGCAATCGGAAAGACCTCATAACCCCGTGGGTCCAGACGCTCGGTGATGCGCTTGATGTTTCCACCTTTCCCAGCCGCATCCACCCCTTCAAATACCACGATCAGCGATCGTTTGCACTGGTATAACTGGAAGGCCAAGGCGCGCAGTTGCAATTGCAGCGGCGTCAAAATTTGAAGATACTCTTCAGGGGAAATCGTTTTGGAGAGATCAATTTTCGCCAACATGCTGGTGCCCCCCTGCATTCTCAGCTCCATCGACAGCCGGCGCCGATCCTGCCGGTGCGGTTTCAGGGTTTTGCTCTGGAGCATCTGGGTGATCTGGCTGGATGTCCGGTTTACCGGCTGGCAGCGGGATATTGCGCTGGCCTAAGGCCATCTCCAGGCGGTGGACAATCGTATCGCTGACCTTGGTTCGCGCCCAAAACCGATCGGTGGCTTCGACAATTGTCCACGGTCCCCACTCCGTTTCGGTGCGCTCGAGCATTTCTTCGATGGCTTGCAGGTACAGGGCGTACTTGCGATGGTGCTCCCAATCCTCGGGTTGCACGTGCCAGCTTTCCAAAGCATCTTTTTCCAGTTTTTTGAAACGTTTCTCTTGTTCTTTCTTACTGATGTGCATGAAGAACTTGATGATGATGACGCCATCTTCGGCCAGTGTACGCTCAAAGGAGGTGATGTCGGTATAGGCTTCGCGCCATAGCGTCTCGGGGGTGATTCCTTCTACCCGCTCAACCAGCACCCTGCCGTACCAGGAACGGTCGAAAATGGCCATTTCGCCGTATCCTGGGATTTTGAGCCAGAATCGCCACAGCCAGGGCATATGCAACTCATGTGTGCGCGGCGCCTGGATAGGGTACAGCTTGAAACCACGCGGATCCAGGCGCTGCGTCAGGCGGTTGATGGTCGTACCCTTGCCGGATGCATCCCAGCCCTCGAATACGATCATGCTGGGAATGCCATTCTCCCAACACGTTTTCTGCAGATCGTAGAGGTGGTCGCGCGCTACCGGCCAGCGGGTTTCATATTCTGCTTTGGGTAGTTCCAGGTCCAGATTAACCTTCTCCAGCATAGCCAAGTCCCTCCTGAAACGAAACCGAATCCTTTCTCCCGATGAAATCAGTTTAGAAGAAATTGAAGCAGGAGTCAATAGGGGATGTGAAGATGCCCCGAGTTGGGGCATCTCCTGAACAGGGTGTTATGGTGTGCTTACCCTACCGGGCTACGAGCGGGATGAAGTTTTGGAATTGCTGGAAGGCTATCTTCAGATTGTTTTTTGAATGATAATCATCCCACTCTGAATAGGCAACATAGGCTAACCCTGCGGGGCTGATCCCTAGCGAGGCATATGCTGCTTCGCTTGTATAAGCGCCGCCGTTATCTAGCGTCTGGCAGGTCCATTGTGAAATATGGATTGGGTTACCAATAGTAGGACCGCAGTTGCCAGCAAAACGGTGATAAGCGGAGTTAGGCCGGGCAATCTCCAAGGCGGATGGCGCCAGGTCCTCTGAAGCGTTCATATAGCCAATCACGGGAGATTGGTTTGCATCCAGGGCAATCGTAATACCCACATTTCCAAGCGCTCCCATTCCTGCGCCGATATTGATCATGTTGTCACATTGCCACTCGAATTTCAAGGTCGAGGAATTGAGCCCGCAGTTGCCATCCGAGCCGACGTAATACGCATGTTTGAGCATTCCACTGGTTTTATCATAGTAGGCAATATGAGGGTTCTCTTTCCCGGTTGGAGACAGCGCCAGTGAAGTAAATAGCCCCTGGTCGTTACCAGATGGATCAATCCCACGGCACACCCAGGTGTTTCCGCCCGGGCCGCAGTTGACGCCATCCCCGCCAGCAGTGGATTGGACCGCATATTTAAGATATTTGCCCACTGCATCGTAATATGAAATGCGGGCTTCATTTGAGCTATTCAAAGCGAGGGAATTATACATTCCGACAGACAGGCCTGGTTTCGAGTCGACCTTGTCACATGCCCATTTAGTATTGCCCGCGCAGTTGCCACCACTGGCTACCCGATGGGCGTAGAAAAGACCAGCGCCAAGGCCTGTACTTGCGTAAAAAGAGATATATGGAGTGCCATCCGTCCCGTATTTTAATGACGGGTATTTGATAGAAGCCGCAGGTTGTGCATAGACATCATCATAACTCCAGTGGCAGGCCAGCACAGTACAGGAATACTCCGCAAAACGGAGCCCGCCATTATTCTCATTGTAATAGGCTATTCCGAGGTCCCAAAATCCCATACTTCTTCTGCTGATGTCAATGGAGCTATACTTCCCAACTTTGGATTGGGGATCCCCGATCGGGCGGCACCACCAGCTATTATTCGGCCCACAGTTACCATCTTTCAATGGACTGGCCAATTTCACGGTTTGAGCGGTCGCATCGTAATAGCTGATATAGGGTATGCCTGTTGATGGGTCGAAGGCGATCGACGTGTGGCTGCCAACATCGGAGGCGGATGATTCGATGGTTTGCCCATCCCATTTCCATAAGCCCGGATAATTAGCTGCAGGCGTATCGGGCGCTGCCCAGGCAACCCCTACCAGGCCAAAAAGCAGGCAAAATGATACGGCGACGGTTATGAGACGACGTGTAAACATAGATCCCTCCTTTATCTACGTGCTGCATGGATATTGGGTGAAAAGATCGATTCAAACGAGGGCATTGGCTCACCAGAGAACCGAAAATGCACCACCCCCGCACCCGAATTAACCGTGAGCTCTTACCTGTATTGTCTCAGAACGATTGGAAATTGGCTTGATATCAATATTTACGGTTTTAAAAAACTATTCCCTATAGGTTCATCGGGAATTACCGCAGTGTAGGGAATTTGAATATCCCATTGTGAGCGATGATGGATATATTTTTATTATACCACTTATTATTGCTGACCAAGGAGTCTACAAGCCAACATTCTGATTTTGCTCGACTCTTGACTCAAGTATGGCCGAAGTGTTTCGTTAAGTATATACCTTTATCCAACAGAAAACCGCACACAGTAAACACCTGAATCAACCTTTTGGCCGGTACAATCCCTTGGGATTGGCTGACAGGGTCCCAGCCCGGTATGACAACGCATCTACCGGGGAGAGGCGAGCGGCAGC
>JAQTMA010000091.1 GCA_028714615.1 Anaerolineaceae bacterium
CTACGCTTGACACTCCCGCAGAATATTTACCTCTGGCTCCGCTCCACCTGGACGGCGCTCTATACTTCGACGCCGCCCGCGGGCTTTGCCTGGCTGCCCCGCACCTGGGCGGCGGCGCTTTACCTGCTGGGAGTCGCCTTTTGGAGCAAGTTCCTCAATTGGGGCGCGATCCCCTTTGATTTCCACGATTGGGCAGAGATTTCTGCCGCCCGCGTGGCCTTTGTGCGGGATGCGCTGACCCAGGGCGTCCTGCCCCTGCACATGATTAGCAGCGCCTGGCTGCGCACCCTCACTGACCGGTACTTCGTTCTCCCGGACGTCATCTCCTCTCCGCAGATGGTGCTGTTGTGGTTTCTGCAGACCGGACCGTTCATCCTGGTCAGCACCGTGCTGATGTATACCCTCGGGGTGATCGGCTTACTCTGGATGCGCCGGAAATTCAGCCTATCTCCTGTAGCGTTTACCCTGTTGTTTTTCTTGTTCAACTTCAACGGCCATGTCCAGGCGCACCTGGCCGTAGGTCACGTGAATTGGGCTGGGAACTTCCTGTTTCCCTGGCTGTTGGTCCTATCCATCCAATTGCTCGACCGTCCGCAAGGCTGGCGCTGGGTGGCGGCTACCGCGAGTTTGCTTTTCCTGCTTCTGTTGAACGGTTCGTTCCACCAATTCGTATGGAGTTTGTTTTTCCTCGGGCTGCTGGGGATTGCCGCATACCGGCGCTTGTTTACCGTGCTCAAGGCGCTGATCCTGGGTGGGCTGCTCTCGGCCGTGCGCCTGCTGCCACCGACGCTGGAACTGGGGCATTTTTCCAACGAGTTCATCTCTGGGTATCCCAACTTAAGCGTCCTGGCGAGCAGCCTGATTGGATTGCGAAGCCCGCTCCGCGCTTATCAAACCCGCCTGATGTACAACGGGGTGGGGTACTGGGAGCTAGACTTATACGTCGGCATCGCCGGAGCGCTGTTACTCTTGTATTTTGGCGTCTTTTACTGGGTGCGCAACAACCTGCGCGGTCGCCAGTACCCACAGCTATTCCTCCCCACCGCAGGGCTGCTGTTGTTTTCACTGGGCACACTCTACGAGCCGTTCATGTCCATTCCCTTTCCGCTGATCAACGCGGAGCGGGTCAGCTCGCGGATGGTCATCTTGCCTTTCCTGGTCGTATCCCTGTTTGCCGCAGTAAATTTCCAGGCATTTCTGGATCAAGCCGGCCAGCTCTTGGAAGTGCAGTTGGGCAGCCTGGGTGCATTGCTTTACTTTGGCCGAGACCTGTTAAGGCATTTCCTGGCGTGGCAGGTCACCCAGGTGTCTGCCGTATTTCCGTACACGCGCGTTGACCTGGCGCGCAATCTCGTCGGGAACCACGCGGACCCGCCCTACACCAATGTGTTGATGGTCGGGCTGCTCATCACGGTTGCTACCGGGGTTTTCCTGTTCCTTGCAGTCCGGCACGAGTTGCGAACAAAACGCCTTATCACCGGCCATGCTGCGGGGGATTCTTCTGCTCATTCTGAGTAGACATCTATCCCCCAAATGGATGACTCGACAATTCGGTAATCTCTGGTAGAATCTAATCAGACCATTTGTATCGGTATTTTGGTCGTAGATTGATGTTTTGATACAAGCCGTTTATTCGGTTGGTTCTTTGAAATGTGAAATTGCCTTTCCAGGCCAACGGGTTGCCGCCCCGGGGTGGACAGTTTCATGAGGAGGATTCTTAATTGTCAGGAATGGAGCGTTTTACACAACGAGCACGCCGCGTACTCAGTCTGGCCCACCAGGAAGCTGAGCGGATGCACCATAACTATATCGGCACGGAGCACCTGCTCCTGGGTTTGATCCAAGAAGAAGGTGGCGTCGCCGGCCGTGTTTTACGTGACTTGGGGTTAGAAGTAGAGCGTGTCAAAGAAGTCGTGGAGCGGATGAGCGAAAGTGGGCAATACCGGGGTGGCAAGATCGACCTGGCGCCTGGCACGCAGCAGGTGTTGGAATACGCCATCGAAGAAGCCCAGCGCATGGGCCACCACTACATCGGCACCGAGCACCTCTTGCTTGGCCTGGTGCGTTGGGGTGAAGGCACCGCTATGGACGTGTTGCGCAAACTGGGAGTTACCCCCGAGCAAATTCGCCGGCAAACCCGCCGCGTCTTGCAGGAAAGCAGCACGGCGCCCGCCCAGGCCGGCGCCCGCGCCAGCGCACAGCGCGCCGAGCAGCAAGCTCGCCCCAAGACCCCCCTGGTGGACCAGTTGGCCGTTGATTTGACCGCCCTGGCTGAAGAAGGCAAACTGGACCCGGTCATCGGGCGCCAGATGGAAATCGAGCGCGTCATCCAAATCCTGGCGCGCCGCAATAAAAACAACCCAGCTCTGATCGGCGAGCCGGGGGTGGGCAAGACCGCCATCGTCGAGGGTCTGGCGCAGCGCATCATCGAAGGGGACGTGCCAGCCCCGCTGCTTGACAAGCGCGTTTTGCAACTTGACGTCGGTTCTCTTGTCGCGGGGACGATGTACCGCGGCCAGTTCGAAGAGCGTCTAAAACGGGTGATCGATGAACTCAAATCCGCCGGCGCGATCCTCTTTATCGACGAGGTGCACATGCTGGTCGGGGCCGGCGCTGCCGGTTCTTCTGTGGATGCTGCCAACATTCTCAAGCCCGCGCTATCTCGCGGCGAGCTGCAGGTGATCGGCGCTACCACGCTGGATGAATACCGCAAGCACATTGAGAGCGATGCTGCTTTAGAACGCCGCTTCCAGCCCATTGTGGTCAATGAGCCGTCGGTGGAGGAGACTATCGAGATCCTCAAAGGTATCCGCAGCTCGTACGAGGAACATCACCGTCTGACGATCTCGGACGAAGCCCTGGACGCCGCTGCACACCTCTCGGCTCGCTACGTTTCCGAACGCTTTTTACCGGATAAGGCCATTGATTTAATCGATGAATCGTCCTCCCGGGTGCGCATGTATAAGAGCCCGGCTGCAAAAACAGTCAAAGACCTCATGGCGCAATTACGGGAAGTGCGTTCCAACCACACCCTGGCGGTGGAGGATGGACGCTACGACGACGCCCAGGAGCTGGTCGACCGCGAGAGTGAGCTGGAACGCCAGTTGGAGCGCCTGCGGACCGGTTGGGACCGCAGCACCAGTCCAACCGTCATGGCGGATGATATCGCTGAAGTGGTCTCCATGTGGACCGGGGTACCGGTCATGCAGATCGCTCAGGAAGAGTCGCAGCGCCTGCTAGAGATGGAAAGTGAACTGCGCAAGCACATCATCGGCCAGGAAGAAGCCATCGAAGCTATCTCCAAGGCCGTCCGCCGGGCCCGCGCCGGTTTGAAAGACCCGCGCCGCCCCATTGGTTCGTTTATCTTCCTCGGCCCCACCGGGGTAGGCAAGACCGAGCTGACCAAGGCCCTGGCTCGCTTTATCTTTGGCAGCGAGGACGCGCTGATCCAGCTCGATATGTCCGAGTTCATGGAACGGCACACCGTCAGCCGCCTGGTCGGCGCACCACCCGGCTACGTGGGCTACGAAGAGGCCGGCCAGTTG
This sequence comes from Anaerolineaceae bacterium, assembly GCA_028714615.1. Next base: position 3,546 of record JAQTMA010000091.1, read on the forward strand.
ACCGAGGCCATCCGCCGGCGCCCCTACTCGATCATCGTCTTCGATGAGATCGAAAAGGCCCATCCGGAGGCTCACAATATGCTGCTCCAGATCATGGAAGAAGGGCATCTCTCCGACGCCCGCGGCCGCAAGGTCGACTTCCGTAATGCCATCATCGTCATGACCTCCAATGTGGGGGCGGATGTGATCAAGCGCCAGTCTTCACTGGGCTTTTCGCTGCGTCGAGAAGAACTCATCGAGGAAAAAGAGTCCTACGACGAGATGCGCAAGAAGCTGCTCGACTCGCTCAAGCGCATCTTCCGCCCGGAGTTCATCAACCGCCTGGATTCCGTCATCGTCTTCCGCTCGCTCTCCAAAGAAGACATCCAGAAGATTGTCATCCTCGAGTTGGATAAGGTAGCTGAACGCGTGCAGGAGCACGATATCGTCTTGCGCGCCACCCCGGAAGCGCTCAGTGAGCTGGCGGATGAAGGCTACGACCCGGATATGGGGGCGCGTCCCTTGCGCCGCGTGATCCAGCAGAAGGTGGAAGATCCCCTGTCAGATGCGTTGCTCGCCGGTGATTTTGAGAATGGCGACCTGATCCTGGTCGACGTCGATGCGGAAAATCATGTGGTCCTGCATCGGGGTGAAAAAGAGAAAGAAGAACCCCTGGGAATGGGGCTCAAAGCAGGATAAACCAGAATCTGCATCTACTCCCGGAAATCGTATCGATTGACATGCGTGCCCGCGCCCGGCGAATAGCGCGGGCGCGCATGTACTATAATAAGGATCAATTCGGTTAAGATTTTCTTGGCCGCCGTCAGGCCGTTCTTTCACAGGGTAGAAGCCCAGCGCGCATATGCCAAAAACCCTCACCCAATATGTATGCCAGCAGTGCGGCCGCACCTCACCTCGTCCGCTTGGGCGTTGCCCGCAGTGCGGCGCCTGGGGTAGCATGGTCGAAGAAGTCCTGGCTGCCCCCACCGCGCCTGTCCGTGGAAAGAGCACCCGTTCCACCAGCGATCGCGCTCCCGTGCGCCTATCGGAGGTGGAGGGGGATGCTGAAGAGCGCTTGCACCTGCCCATCGGGGAATTTGCCCGCGTTTTGGGCGGCGGCATCGTTCCTGGCTCGATCGTCTTGTTAAGCGGCGACCCGGGCATCGGAAAATCGACCCTCACCCTGCAGATGGCCGTGGAAATGGCTGCATCCCGGCGAGTGCTGTACGTGTCCGGGGAAGAATCGGAGCGGCAAATCAAGATGCGCGCGGTGCGCCTGCTGCGCCAGTCCAATGGCGAACCTCTGCCCACCCCCGAAGCGCTCTTCCTGGTGACCGAGACCAATCTTGAGACTATCTTCGACCACATCAAGGAAATCGGCCCCGACTTGTTGGTGATCGACTCAATCCAGACGGTTTATCTTCCGGAGATGGAATCTACCGCCGGCTCCGTCTCGCAGGTGCGCGAAAGCGCTTCCCGCCTGCGCGAACTGGCCAAAAACTCCGGCATGGCTGTCTTTCTCATCGGGCACGTCACCAAGGAAGGCGCCATTGCCGGACCGCGTGTGCTCGAACACATCGTCGATACGGTGCTCTACCTGGAGGGCGACCGCTTCCAATCCTACCGTTTGCTGCGCTCGGTCAAAAACCGTTTTGGGGCTACCTCCGAAGTTGGTGTCTTCGAGATGCGCGAACAAGGTATGGTCGAGGTAACCAATCCGTCGGAAGCCTTCCTGGCTGAGCGCATGATCAATACACCCGGCTCGGCGATCGCCGTCACAATGGAAGGCACCCGGCCGTTACTGGTCGAAATCCAGGGACTGACCAGCCCGACCAATTTCGGGAACCCGCGCCGGACTCCGAACGGGGTCGATTACAATCGCGTGTTGCTCATCGCCGCGGTCTTGTCCCGGCGCCTGGGCATCCATCTAGCGGAAGATGATATTTTCGTGAACGTGGTGGGGGGGTTGCGCATCGACGAACCCGCCGCCGACCTGGCGATCGCAACTGCCATCGTTTCTTCGTCCAAAGACCGGCCTGTGCGCGCGGATACCGTCCTGATCGGCGAGATTGGCCTCTCCGGTGAACTGCGCATGGTCGGGCAAATGGCGAACCGGCTGCGCGAAGCGGTTCAACTCGGCTTCAAGATCGCCATCGTACCTCGCCGGCTGCGCCAGGGAGAACCCTGGCCGGAAGGCTTGCAAGTGGTCGAAGCGCGTTCTGTGCGCGAAGCGATCAACCAGGCGCTGCTGCCGGAAACGGGGGAAGCGTCTCGGGATGGGAACGTACCTATAGCCGGGCAAAAAAATGTGTCGACGATAAGGAGTAAGCCATGAATACTGGTGAAGCAACACAGACCATTCACATCCCCGGGCTTTCGCGCCTGCAGCGCAACCATGGATTAGAACACGCCACCCTTCACATGCTTTCCGAGACCCACCCTCACCTTGGCATGGCCGGCCATTCGGACACTGGCGGCTTTTGGATCCTGGGGAATATCAGCACCGAAGAGCTGCGTAGCGCCGTAGACCAGGGCCTGGCGCGCATGCGCGCAGGCGAATCCAACCTGGCCGTACACCCCAACTGTGGTACGAATTTCGTCGCCACCGGCGCCCTGGCTGGGCTGGCCGCCTGGACCGGCATGTTGGGCGTTGGCCGCGGCGCCCGTGAGAAGTTTGAACGCCTGCCGATCGTCATCGGACTGGCCACCCTGGCCCTGCTGGCCGGCCAGCCGCTCGGCTTGCTGCTCCAGGCGCGCGTTACCACGTCCGGTCATCCCGGCGACCTGGAAGTTGTGGATATCCAGGAGAGCAAACGGGGCAATGTGACGGCTCATCGCGTCGTGACGAGGGGATAATTTACTTCTCCCCTTGACAAGGATTGGAACCTTGCCAAGGTTTTTCGAACGATATGAGGTAACATGCCAGCAGGCAAACCGGTCGTCTATATCTTGCGCGGTGACGACGAGATAGCCATCAAGGACTATCTCGACAAGCTCTACAAGCACCTCGGCGAGGCTGCCATTGCCGATATGAATTTCACCCGGCTGGAGGGGCGCTCCCTGAACCTGAGCGATCTGGGTAATGCCACCGGGGCGATGCCCTTCCTGGCCGAACGACGCGTGGTAGTGGTCTCGAACCCTTCGTTTGAGGCGGTTGAGCCTGAGCGGTTTAAGGTTCTCCTCGATCACCTGCCTGAAACGACTGCGCTGGTATTGGTACTGACGGATGAGCTCGACAAGAGGAAGACCTGGAGCAAGTACACTGATAACCATTGGTTGATCCAGTGGGCCAATCAGGCGGGCGCCCGCGCTCTGGTGAAAGACGTGCTCTTGCCCGATCCGAATAAGATGGCTGGGTGGGTGCTGAAAAAAGCCGTCGAGGAGAAGGGTGAGTTTACCCCACAAGCCGCCGCAGCGCTGGCCGAGCACATTGGTAATGACACCCGTACGGCAACCTTCGAGATCCAAAAACTGTTGGCTTACGCAAATTATTCTCGTCCGATCACCCGCGAGGATGTCGAATTGGTATCCGCGCGCATCGACGACCCCGACATCTTTCGTTTGGTGGATGCCCTAGGGGAGAAGAATGGTAAGAAAGCCCTGGATGAGCTGCACGTGCTGATGGAAGGCCAGGATTGGCTCTCTGTCTTTCCCATGATCGTCCGCCAGTTCCGCCTGTTGCTGTTGTCGCGGGAAATCATCGACCTGGGCGGCAGCCCGGAGCGCATTATGCAAGACTTACGCCCGAAGTGCTTCAATGTGAACCTCTGGATGGCGGGCAAACTTCACCAGCAAGCCAGGCGGTTCTCGATGCCCGACCTGGAGGGTATTTATCGTCGCCTGCTGGCGCTGGAGGAGACGCTCAAGTCCACTCCCATCGAGGCTTCTGTTGCTATGGATATCCTTGTAGCGGAGCTGACGGGGTAAGGACTTTAACACAGAGGGCACAGAGAAAAAGACAAGAGGACACAGAGGTAATAAATATCTCTGAGTCCTCTGCGTTAAAGTCCTTATATTAATTATATGACCAGACCCCCGGGATCTTTGTCCCGCACTTTGGACAAGTACCCTGGGGAGTGATCTTATTCTCCAACACCCGAAAGCCGTTGCGCTGGATGAGCGTCTCGCTACAGCCCGGGCAGACCGTGCTTTCCAGGCTGCCCACCCGCCCGGTCAGGTTGCCGGCGTAGACGTAACGCAGCCCGGCCTCCTGCCCGATCTCCGCGGCCTGCTCCAGACCCGCTGCCCGGGTGGCCTGGCGGTCGGTCATTTTGTAATCGGGGTGGAAACCGGTCACGTGCCAGGGGATATTTGGCGAGACGGAAGCGATAAAGCGGGCGGCTTCCCACAGCTCATCCGGGGTGTCGTTGAAGCCGGGAATCACAAGGGTGACCACCTCGACCCACAACCCCAGGTCGTGGGCGCGCTGGATGGTATCCAGCACGTTTTGCAGCACTCCACCCAATTGGCGGTAATGCTTATCCTGCATGGTTTTCAGGTCGATCTTGTAACCCACCAGGTACGGGCGCAGGTAGTTGAGCGCTTCGGGCGTGGCGTTGCCATTTGAGACGAAGACGCACTGCAGCCCGGCAGCCTGTGCTTCTTTGAAGACGTCTACGGCCCACTCGCTGGTGATCAGCGGCTCGTTGTATGAGGAGGCGATCACCTGGGCGCCGCTGCGGCGGGCGTAGGCCACTAACTGCGTGGGGGTAACCTTGTGGGCCAGGCCAACCGACCTTTCGCAATCTGGATCGCGCAGAGTCTGGGAGGTGATCCAATTTTGGCAAAAACCGCAATGGAAATCGCATCCGAGCATACCGAACGTCAGGGCCTGGGCGCCGGGGAGGAGGTGGAAGAAGGGCTTTTTCTCGATCGGGTCGACGTTTAAGGCTGCCACGTATCCCCAGGGAACCTTCAGGACGCCCCCCTCGTTAAAGCGCACCTGGCAGATGCCGCGTCGCCCGGGTTTGACCACGCAGCGGTGGGCGCACGCCAGGCAGCGTACCGCGCCGCCTTCCAGCGGCGTAACCAGCGTTTCCGCAACAACGGTCATTTTATCCAAATCTTCGGTAAGGGTTGCCATTGTATTCCTCCGATGCGTCCATTATACTCGCCTGGCTCCTGATAGCCGTATGGAAATCGACAAAAATGATGGAATTAGGTTATTATCGTCGCAACAATGGCTAATCCGGTGGGCTAGAATCTGCATAAGGGTAGTTCAGTTGATTGAATGCTTTGGCTCGGGTGCAGGCATCCTCGGTACCTCTCTTCTTCCGGAAGGTTGATTTCGGCCACTTCCCGTGACAAGGTAACTGAACTCCATCTGCACCAAGGACTATCGTACCCGTTCTGTGGGTACATGTCGGTGAGCAAGATAAAAGCGTACTTGTAGCCCAGGCATCCTTGCCTGGGGTTCTTGGTGGAATAACCCTGGACAAGGATGTCCGGGCTACAAGAACTTCAACCAAGACCCCCAGGCAAGGATGCCTGGGCTACAAGGTCGGCGCTGGTTTGCTCACAGCGCCGCACCCAACGTGGGTGCTTATCATCAGCTTGACAAGGTTCTGGACCTTATCAAGGGTAGGGCTTTGGAGCCCAACTCGGTCAAGCCATTTCAAACACGTTGGGTCCCAGAGGGGGGTTAGCGGTGATGGTTCCCCAAGAGTTACCAGGCTCAACCCTCAACCCAACCTACAAACCAAGATGGCCGACATACGGGTCGCCCACTACCATGCAAGGTTTTATGGTAGACTCATTCTGGTAGGCGTTCGTCCACCGAAATCCTCTCGTTATCCCCCTTATGATCTGACCCTGGCCATGCGCCCAAAAACTTTCCTCTGCCAGTGCCTCGTCATTCTCCTGTTGGTTGCTACCCTGATCCCGTTGGCCAGGGTGCAAGCATCGCCACCCCAAGAAGCCCAACCAGCGCCGTTCTTGGACGCATCTGCCTACGACCTGATCGCGGCGATGAATATGCTGCGGGTGTCCAATGGGCTTCCGGCGTTGATCGAAGACCCGATCATCGATGCGGTCGCCCAGTCGACGGCTGAAATTATGGCCGCCAACCAGATGTCCTGGCATATTGGCAACGCCTCCGGGCGGATTGCATCCGCAGGCTACGGCGGAGGCGCGAAGGTTTGGGCCACGGAAAACTTCGCGGTTGGCAGCAATTATTCCATCGACCAGATCATGGTTGTCTGGTCGGATGCATCCCACATGCTCCCCGCGGTGACGCCGGCTTACTGCCACGTCGGTGCGGGTGTCGCAAAATCCGGCAATGGGATGACGTACTACGTCTTACAGGCGGCCTACACCTCTGGGAATAGCTGTGGGCCGTATTCTCCGTCACCACCCGGCGCCAACGGCACCCCTGCCGGTCCTGTTGGCACCGCACGTCCGGTAGTTTCCCAGATCATTATCCCGGTCAAGGTAGCCACCCCGGATGCAGACGGCAAGGTATTCCACGTCGTTGCCGCCGGACAATCGTTCTGGGCCATCGCCGTCACCTACAAGGTCACCATTCGGGACCTGGAAGTGTGGAACAACCTCTCCCGAGACTCTAAGCTGCAAGTGGGGCAGAAATTGTTCATCCCCAGCAGCAATACCATCGGTTATGCCACCCCCACTCCGGTGGGCATGATCCAGGTCAGCTCACCTGACGCGGATGGAAAAATCGTCCATACGGTACAGGCCTACCAGGCCCTCATTACCATTGCCCAGGCCTACGGCACCACGGTAGAGAAGCTATTAGCCTTGAACGGGCTCCAGGCGGATTGGCCGCTGCAGATCGGTCAAAAGCTGGTCATCCACCCAGGCTTTGTCACCCCCAGCCCAACTCCTCGTCCGCTGACGCCGGTGGAGAAACTGACCCCAGCCAGCGATGGCAAATACTACCACACCGTGAAAAGTGGCGAGACCCTGTCCTGGATTGCGCAATTGTACAAAATCGGGTTATCGGAGCTGATGTCCTGGAACGGACTCAGTACATCCTCCATTTTATATCCGGATCAAAAACTGGTACTGCAGCTCACCCCGCCAGCCACGCCAACAGCAACCCCTGGCCCGCCAACCGTCACGCCTACCCCCACGAGCACGGAACAGCCGTTCACTCCAACCGCAACAATCGTAGCCAGCACCTCCATACCGCCGAACCAACCTGCATCTGGAGATGGATCCAATCCAAACATGTGGTTGATGTTGGCCGGGTTATCCACCGGGGGAGTAGTCCTGCTCGGATATATATTTCACCGAAACCAGGCAAAGAAGCCACCCCAAAAATAAAATTAGCGATATGCGCGGCTGAATTTCCCAAACTCCTTGCCGGTAACTTTATGGTAGACTCGTCCTGATGGATGAGAAGACCCTACACACCCTGGAATTCCCCAAAATCCTCGAGCGGCTGTCACGACACGCCGCTTTTTCGGCTTCCGCCGAGCTGGCTCTGGCGCTGCGCCCCAGCACCGAACTCACAGAAGCCCAGGCCCGCCAGTCACTGACCAGCGAAGCGCGCCGCCTGCTGGATACGCATGCCGACGTAGGGGTGGGGGGCGCGACCGACGTACGCCCCCAGGCCGACCTGGCTGCGCATGGCGGCGTGCTCGAGCCGGCGAACCTGCTGGCGGTGCGCTACACGTTGATCTCCGCTCGCCAGGTAGTCCGAACATGCGACCGGAAAGAAGCTGAATTCCCCCAATTGGCCGGGCTCATCGCCCAGATGCCCCCGCCGTTTGGCCTGATCGATGCCATCTCCCATGCCATCTCCGAGCGCGGCGATATTCTGGACAGCGCCTCACCGCAGCTCAACTCGATCCGCAGCGAGCTGAAGGTTTCGCACGAGCGGCTGCTTTCCAAGCTGCAGCGCCTGATCGCCGATCCCAAATCGGCGCAGATGCTGCAAGAAGGTATCATTACCCAACGTGACGGACGGTATGTCATCCCCTTGCGCGCCGAGTTCAAAGGCAAGATCCGTTCCATCATCCACGATCAGTCCGCCTCAGGAGCCACCCTGTTCATCGAGCCATTGGTGGTGGTGGAGCTGAACAACCGTTACCGCGAGCTGCAACTGGCCGAGCGGGATGAAGAACGCCGCATCCTGAGCGACCTGTCGCGCCAGGTGGGCATGCGCGCCGGCGACGTGGTCCAGGTGGTGGAAATCCTGGCCGCCTTCGATCTGGCGCTCATGTGCGCCAAATACGCCGAAGACTTGCACGCTGTCGAGCCGGTGCTGGTCGCTTTTCAAAAGAAGGATGGGACGCATCACCCGGGCAGTACCATCCGCCTCTTCCAGGCGCGCCATCCCCTGCTCGATCCCGCCACAGTGGTGCCGGTGGACGTCGACCTGGACGAGCGCACCTATGCCCTGGTCATCACCGGACCGAACACCGGTGGAAAGACCGTCTCGCTCAAAACCGTCGGGCTGCTGGCGCTCATGGGGCAGTCCGGTTTGCACATCCCGGCCCAGTCCGGCTCCGAAATCTCGATCTTCGAGTCGATCTACGCTGATATTGGTGACGAACAGTCCATCGAGCAATCCCTTTCGACCTTCTCAGCCCACATCACCCACATCATCCGCATCCTGGATCAGGCCGATGCGCACTCGCTGGTGCTTTTGGACGAACTGGGCGCCGGGACCGACCCCCAGGAAGGCTCGGCGCTGGCGCGTTCGATCCTTACTCACCTGCTCGAGCGCCGGGTGACGACCCTGGTGGCCACCCACTACCCCGAGCTGAAAGCCTTCGCGCATTCCACACCCGGGGTGGTCAATGCCAGCGTCGAGTTCGACGTGAGTACCTTGCGCCCCACCTACCACCTGACCATCGGCCTGCCGGGACGGTCTAATGCCCTGGCAATTGCCGACCGGTTGGGTTTGCCGCATGAGATCATCGACGCCGCGCGCGATACGCTCGATCCAAACGACTTGCGCGCGGAGGACTTGCTGAATGAGATCCACCACCAACGCGACCTGAGCCGCCAGGCGCGCGCCGCCGCCGAGCAGGCCCGCCGCGATGCCGAGACGCAACGTGCTGAGCTGTACCGCCGCCTGGAGAAGATTGAAGACGAACGCCGCGGAATTCTGGAAAGCGCTCGCAAGCAGGCCGAGGCCGAGGCTGCCGATCTGCAGCGCGAGTTGGAAGACGTGCGCCGGGCGCTGGCCCGCGCCCGCCAACCGCTGGAAGCCCTCAAACCGATCGAAGCCCAGGTGGAGGAAATGCAAGAGACCGTCGAAAAGCCGGTCGAGCGCCAGGTCCGTCCCGTTCCCAAGGGACCGCTGCGCCTGGGCGAGCGAGTCCGCCTGCGCTTGCTGAACATGGACGGCGTGGTGACCGGCTTGAGTGAAAATGAGACCGAGGTGCAGGTGGGAGCGCTGCGAGTGCGCGCCCGTCTGGGTGACGTGCAGCGCAAGGGGGAGGAACCAGCTCCGGATGCAGTTCCAATGCCGGCGACAGCAGCCCCGCACCGGGTTGAACCCAAAAAAACGGACGTCTTCCGCGAATCCCCCGGGATGGAGTTGGACCTGCGTGGTCAGCGCGCCGAAGATGCATTGCCGGCGCTCGAGCGCCACATTGAATCGGCCTACCTGGCCGGCCTGCCCTTCGTGCGCATCATCCACGGCAAGGGGACAGGCCGCCTGCGCCAGGTGGTACGCGAAGCGCTGCACGAATCGCCGCACGTTACGTCCTACGAGTCTGGGCGGGAGAATGAGGGCGGCGACGGCGTCACCGTGGTGCGCCTGGCAGAGGATTAAGGAATCCAGTCCACCGTGCCCGTGGCGACCAATTGAGCCAGTTGCGTCAACTCCGTCCCATCGATGTTCATCACGTAAATGCCCGTCTGGCTGATAAAAGCGATCCTTTTTCCATCCGGCGAAAGCGTGGCATACATGCCCGTATCATTCAGGTTGGTCAAGCGCTGCACCTGCCCGCCCCCGACGGGTACCTGGTACCAATCCGAGGGTACGTTGTGCGCCGAGACCACCTGGATGCCGAACAGCCGGTCCCACACAGTTGGGGATGGGGTTGGCTGCGGGTTGACCGCGCTGAAGATAATGGCTTTGCCGTCCGGAGTAAAGAAATGATCGTCGACCGCCAGGAATGTCCCCGGTTTCAACGGCGGGGTTGGGTTTGCTCCGCTGCTGTCTGCCAGGTACAGGTCATTCTGCCCGGTGTTGCCCAGGGCGGTGACATAGGATAGCTTGCTCCCGTCCGGCGAAAGGCTGGGCCACATGGCCTTCGTCAGGATTTGCTTCGTTTCCCCCGCGAGAGTCACCTGGTCAATGCTGTACTGGTCGGGAGTGCTACCGTCCTGGGAGCCGCGGATGAAATGCGAAGTGTAAACGGACTTCCCGTCCGGCGCCCACACCGGGGCAAAATCGGCTTCTTCGTCTTTGGGAGCCGGCAGGAGTGGCTTCAGGGTGCCCGAGCCGTCCATAGGCAGCAAGTACAGGCTGGTGTAGCTGACTGTATTGCTGGCCGTAGCGGGGGGAGCATAGGACAGCAAGATTTGTTTTTGATCCGGCGACACGAGGGCGGTGCTCATCAGGGCGCCGTCTGGCGCATGGAAGATGGGGCTGATCTGGCCGTTGGTCAGATCCATGCGGGCGATGTCGATCCCCGCCTGAGCGTGCAGGATGAGCACCAGGCTACCGGTGAGTCCCAGGCTGCTCCAGGCGGGGGGCGTGGGGGAAGACCGAGCGGCGTCGGCTGGCGGGTAGGGGATGGCGAGTGTGCTCTGTGGATTCCCCGAGGAAGATGAAGCGGTTCCGGTGAGATTGGGTTGGGGGATGGGCACGCTGCTGCAGGCTGCCACGGCGAACATAAGCACAACGAAGAGACATTTTTTCATAGGTTCCACGCTATTTTGGGGCCAGTGTCCGGATAAAGTTGACCAGGTTCCAGCGCTGCTCATCCGTCAGGCTCTGGCGATAGCCCGGCATAGCCGAGTTGGGATACCCATCGGTGATCCACAGGAACAACTGCCCATCGGTATGAACCCCCGGGACGGCATGCAGCGAGAGGTCGGCTGGACGCGGGTTGAGCGTCAGGCCGGTAGGCCCATCCCCCTTTCCCGCAGGACCGTGGCAGGGCAGGCACTTCTCCTGATAGAGCAAATGGCCTGCCATCGCTGATTTTTCCGATGGGACGACCGGGTTGGCCGGGTCATTCTGGCTTATTTCCGGCGAACGGAAGAACACCAACCCGCTCAGCCCAACCAGGAGGAGGGCGGGGATCAGACCGGTGACCCATTTGCGCCGTTGGTTCAATGCAATCGAGAGAACGGCGGCAACCAACGCCCCCGCGCTGGCCAGCAAGACCATGGCCGACGCCCGGTTCCACGGTATGGGCATTGCGCCGCCGGGATTCAAGTCGACCTGGAAGGGGGCGTAGGCGTCGAAGCGGCCCGAACGCACCACCACAATGGTGACCTCCCACTGGTCGGTTAGGCTCAAGTAAGACCCTTGTAAGGTGTAATTCCCGTCTCCGATTGCCGCCATCTGGGCTTTGCTGGGAGGGACCAGGCCTCGGTTTGAGCTAAACTGCAAATTGACCAACTGCACACCCGTGGGGGGCTTGCCGTTTGCGCTGATGCGCACTTTGAAGGTATTGATCCCCACCCGCGCGGGGTCAATGTTGATTGATACCCGCAGATCGTCTACCTGGCGGGCAGCCGAGATACCGGGTGGGAGCGAACTGGTCTGGGCTGGGGGAAGTGAGGTGAAGAATCCCACCCACAACAACAAGATGAGACCGAGCAGAGCTTCTGCGCGCAACCGCCGCTTGAACTGTTCCACGTCCCTGGGGCTACCTCCCGGCTGGCCGGCCTTGCGTTTCAGTTTCGGTGTGGTGACCAGCAGGTTGAATGCTCCCATTACCAGCATGGGCAGAGCGAGCAATAGCTTGATGATCAGCGCGCGCCCGTATAGACTGGCGACCAGCGCATTCCAGCTCCCCACCCGTAAGATGACGAAATAAACGCCGGTGACTGTCAAGAGCGCGACGCTGGCGAGGGCCAGGTTCGAAAAATGGGGGATCAACCGGGAGACAAAGCGGCTCCTGGGCTCCACATCGAGCCGGTAAGCTGACCACAACCCAACGACGAACTGGATCAAGCCTCCCACCCAGATGGAAGCCGCAATGAGATGGACCCAATCTGCCAAAACCGGCCAGAGAGGTTGCGGTTCGGCGGCTGCGTGGCTACCCAGGCTCAGAGTGAGCATGAGCAGCATGCTGGCAGCGATGGCAATCCAGGATTTCCAGCGCCTGGGGGTGGAAAACAGCAGCCCAACCAGAGCGATCCCCAAGCCGGCCCGGGACAGGAACAAGC
>JAQTMA010000092.1:0-7138 GCA_028714615.1 Anaerolineaceae bacterium
TCCCTTATTGCCTTTTAACCTGTTCCTTATTGGCCTTTTTATCATGGATGCGGATACCTGGCGCCTTGCGCGCGAACATACCCCCGAAAAGCTGGCTGCTGCCCGCGTGGTGCTCGAAGAGATTCGCGGCGGGCGCGAGGTCTGGCAGGCCATGCGCCGCCACCCCCTCCCGGAAGGCGGTTATCTGCCCAAGCACATGCTGGTAGCCGCTTACCATGGGCTGGTGGAGACAGGAGAGTGGGCAGAGGATGCCGACCTGCTCCGGCGTATCCGCATGAAGCCGGTGCGCACCCTCTCCGGGGTCACCACAGTCACGGTGCTCACCAAGCCCTACCCCTGCCCGGGGAAGTGCATCTTCTGCCCGACCGATGCCCGCATGCCCAAGAGCTACCTGCCGGACGAACCCGGGGCGCGCCGTGGTCTGGAGCACCATTTCGATCCATACGATCAGGTGCGATCACGCCTGGAAGCGTTGGAATCCGTTGGGCACCCCACCGATAAGATTGAGCTGCTCATCCTGGGGGGCACGTGGAGTTCTTACCGCCGCGATTACCAGGAATGGTTCGTGCGCCGCTGTTTCGACGCACTCAACAACCCGGCCGGCTTTGAAGATTTTCATCATGTAGGGGCGACGCATGCGTCGCCCTTACCAGGAGAGGATAGGGCGACGCATGCTTCACCCCTACCAGGAGAGGATAGGGCGACGCATGCTTCACCCCTACCAGGAGAGGATAGGGCGACGCATGCGTCGCCCTTACCAGGAGAGGATGAGATCACACCCACGGAGTGGTCGCCCGACCCTGGACAGGGTGATGCGTTGTTCCTACCGGCTGAGACGATCGAACAGGCTCACTCTCTGAATGAAATATCCCTCCATCGCAACGTTGGCCTGGTGATCGAGACCCGCCCGGACGAAATCGATGTACCCGAGCTGGCCTGGCTGCGCAAGCTGGGGGTCACCAAGATCCAGATGGGCGCACAAAGCCTGGACGACCGCATTCTGAATCTGAACCAACGCGGGCACACCGCACTCGATACCCTGCGAGCCACAGCGCTGCTGCGCGCCGCCGGCTTCAAGATCGTATTGCACTGGATGCCGAACCTGCTGGGAGCTACGCCGGACTCCGACCGGGATGATTTTGCCCGGCTGTGGGCGCCGGCTTCCCTGGGATGGGGGTATTGCCCGGATGAGCTCAAAATCTATCCCACCCAGCTCCTGGCGAATGCCGATCTGTTTGCCTACTGGCAGCGCGGCGAATATCACCCCTATACCCAGGAAGAGTTGGTAGAGTTGATCGCCGAAATCAAGCCGTCCATCGGAACCTATTGCCGCGTCAACCGCATCATCCGCGACATCCCTTCCACCAACGTGGTCTCGGGGAACAAACGCACCAGTCTACGCCAGGACGTGCAAGCCGAACTGGCTCGCCGTGGGGCGCAGTGTGGATGTATCCGCTGTCACGAGATCCGTGGCGAACCGGTCGACGCCGCCAGCCTGACCCTGGAAGACCATGTTTATTTCCCGGCCTGGGCCGAGGAACATTTCTTGCATTTCCGCACCCCCCAGGGGCAGATCGCCGGTTACCTGCGTCTCTCCTTGCCGGGGAGGTTTTCTCCCCAACCCGGCGCGCTCATACCGGAGAATCTACCCGCCATCGATCTGCCTGATTTACACGGAGCCGCCCTGATCCGGGAAGTGCACGTGTATGGGCAGTCGCTGCCGGTGGGGGCGGAGCAAGCCGGGGCTGCCCAACACGTGGGCCTGGGTACCCGGCTGCTCAGCCGGGCGGAAGACATCGCTCGAGAACACGGCTTTACCCGCCTGGCGGTCATTGCTGCCGTCGGGACCCGGCGTTACTATTTGGATCGAGGCTTCAAGCGGGGAGCGTTGTATCTGGTAAAGCCACTGGCAGCCGGCTGATAAATTATTCTCCTACTTCGCCTTCAGCTCCCATTCGGAGACCGCTTCGCGGATCAGGGTGCGAATGCTTGCATCCGGGACTTCGTCGATGCCGGGGTATTGTTCCAGCCCAACCGCCACCAAGACCCCTTTGTTGGGTGACTCAATCAGCCGGATGGATTTGTTGGCGTAGGGGCTGGTGGTCAGGTGTTCCTGCAAGATATCGTCAATCTGGCCGACGATGCTCTTCGCCTGCGTGAAAGGTGGGGTTGCCGGCAGGATGCCTCCGTCAATTCCCGGCGCTGCGCTGGTTGTAACAGCCGCTGTGAATGGCTGAGCCAGTACCGGTTCAGAAGAAACGGCAGCGGCCGCCGCCTGGCTCGGAACAGCCGGGTAACCCAGCCAGGTGCGCAGCTCGAGCAGGAGTGCTTCGAGATGGTCGCGTTGACCCAAGGAGAGGGCATCGGGGTGGCTGATCAGCTTCCCATCCACCACCACCTGGACCGGGCTGCCGGGCTTATCGCGTAAAAAGCGGGCAACCTCCAATCGACCCGCAATGAGGGTATCTGGAGGCAGCTCAGGGGGGTCGGCTACGTTTTTTTTGTCATCCCGAGGTGAATTCAGTAAGGTTCCGGCGACATATCCGATAACGATGCACACCACCGCAACGACCAACATGGCGATTGGGTCCATAGCTCGATACCTCCCAGGTTCCGAATGGAAGCAAATGGAAATGGTTCGAAAAAAGCCGTACCATAGCTGATTATAGCGGATTTTAAGAAGCGCGCAATGCTATCCGGCGGGTGCGATTATGGCGTTTGGCAATTCGGGCAGAAGTGCGTCCCACGCTGGCCTACCACTGTGCGCTGGATGGGTGTTCCGCAGCGAGGGCAGGCTGATCCGGTTCGCTGGTAAACCGTGAAATAATTTTGGAAATCACCGCCGCGATAGACCCAGTCGATGCTGGACCCTTGCCGGTCGATACCGGATTGTAGGACGGCACGGATGGAATCGAGCAGGACACGCCCCTCTTCGGGTGTCAGGCTGGAGGCGAGGCGCAAGGGATGCAGCCGGGCAGCGAACAGGGCTTCGTCGGCATAAATATTGCCTAACCCGGCCAGGAAGCTTTGATCCAAAAGCAGGGGTTTCAACTGGCGGGTGCGCCGGTGAAGCATCTCGGAGAAGCGGATGGGGGTTAGCTGCGCATCGAAGGGCTCTGGTCCCAAGCCAGCGACGACCTCTGCCGGGTCGCCTACCAGCCATACCCGTCCGAACTTGCGGGCATCGTTGAAAACCAGGCGTCGCCCGCTGAGGAAGCCGAGGATAAAGCGATCGTGTGGGGCCAGGGGTTGGTTTGCCGGCTCGACGTGCAAGTCGCCGCTCATGCGCAGGTGGAAAAGAAGTGCAGCAGTGGACAGTTGCAAGACCAAGTACTTTCCCCGGCGCTCGATCGCCGTCACCACCTGGCCGGCCAGGCGGGGGGTCAGGGCTGTAGGATCGTCGGGGGTCGCCAGGGTGCGAGGCCATAAGACATCCGCGGAGGAGACGACTTCGCCCAGGATGCTCGCGGCGCCGCGCCCACCCAGGCGCAGCGCACGGGCAATGGTTTCAACTTCCGGTAACTCGGGCACGGTTATTCGTTGAACATTTCTCCCACGCTGCGGCCTTCGTTCGCTCGGCAGATCACTTCTCCCAGCAGCGGGGAAACAGAAAGAATTTTCAGGCGCTCGCCAAAGCGATTGCGCTTCTCTTCCGACATGGGCACGGTATCGGTTGTGATAAACTGGGTCACCGGAAGCGCGCTCAAGCGATCAACGGCTGTGCCAGACAGAATGGCGTGCACGAACACCGCGTAGACGTTCCTCGCGCCATGCTCGTGTACCAGGTTGACCGCCTGCACCATCGACCCCCCCGAATCTACCTCGTCGTCCACGATCAACACGTCCCGGTCATTGACATCTCCGATGATAGTCAGTGCTTCAGACTTCGAGTCATTCGCTGTACGGCGTTTCTCGATAAAAGCCATCGGCGCTTCAATCCCGGCGGCAAAATTACGCCCTTTCTTGGCAAATCCCAGGTCAGCCGTTACCACCACCGGGTCCTTCATTTGGGCCTGGATAGATTTCAGGTAATCGAGCAGGATGTAGAAGGTGGTAACGACGTCTCCGGGGATCGAGAAGAACCCCTGGATCTGTCCGGCGTGCAGATCGAGCGTGATGTAGCGGTCTGCCCCGGCGATCTCGATCATGTCCGCCACCAGGCGGGCTGTGATCGGCACACGCGGCTGGTCTTTCTTATCGGAGCGGGCGTAGCACAAATATGGGATGACGGCAGTGATGCGCGCAGCCGAGTCCAGGCGCAAGGTCTGGAGCAGGATCAGCAGCTCCATCAAGTTGCGATGCACCGGGGTGGAGGTTGTCTGGATTACGTAACAATCTTGTCCACGTACACTGCTGTGCAGCTTGACGAACAGGTTCTCGTTCGGGAATTGGATAATGTCGCGCCCACACAGGCGCAGGTTGAGATAGCGGGCGATCTGACCGGCCAGCTCAGGGCAGGAAGTGCCAGCATATAACTTAATATCACCGTACATAAACTCGTGGCGTTGGTGACTGATCGGCATTCCAGTTCCTCTCCTGCTTATTCAGAGCCCAGGCTTTGCCACTCGGTGCGCAGCACGCTCATGATCAGCACGTCAATGTATTGTCCTTGTTTGTACATGGCCTGGCGCAGTCGACCCTCGTGCACAAAACCGGCTTTCTCATATGAGTGAATGGCGCGTGGGTTGGTAGCATACACGCGCAGGTAGATGCGGTTCAGATTGAGGGTGTTGAACCCATGCCGGAGCAGCAGGAGCATCGCTTCGGTGCCAAATCCCTGGTTCCAAAAGGCTTTTTCACCGATAAAGATGCCCACCTCTGATTCCCGGCAGCGGTAATCGATAGTGTGAAACCCGCAGTTCCCAATCGGAACCCACTGCTCCCCGGAACGGATCTCGATCACCAGCGGGTGTTCATCACCTGGTGATTTCAACATATTCTCAAACCAGGCTTCTTCATCAGCCATCGATAGCGGTAAATACATCATCAATCCGGCCGTGACTTCTTCGTCGTTCAACCAGGCTTGAAAGTGGGGAACATCACTTCGTTCGACCGCCCGTAGGCGTACAGTTTTTCCGTAGATCATAATCAGTCCATTATATACTGAGCCAAACCGCTTAAGGTAGTTTGTGGTGCAAAAAACTTCTGGTTCGTAGTGCGCACTTCAGTGCGCCTTATAACGGTGGGCAAGAGCGCTAAAGCGCTCACTACAAACATTTGGTTACACTGCAAAATCGGTTCTGGTTCGTAATGCGCACTTCAGTGCGCCTTGTAACAGTGAGCAAGAGCGCTAAAGCGCTCACTACAAACATTTGGTTACGCTGCAAAATCGGTTCTGGTTCGTAGTGCGCACTTCAGTGCGCCTTGTAACCGTGGGCAAGAGCGCTAAAGCGCTCACTACCAACATTTGGTTACGCTGCAAAATCGATTCTGGTTCGTAGTGCGCACTTCAGTGCGCCCGGTAACGGTGGGCAAGAGCGCTAAAGCGCTCACTACCAACATTTGGTTACGCTGCAAAATCGGTTCTGGTTCGTAGTGCGCACTTCAGTGCGCCTTGTAACGGTGAGCAAGAGCGCTAAAGCGCTCACTACGAACGTTATGCGCTGAAATTGAAGCTCATCTTCCTCCATCCAGTAGCATCTGCACGGCCTGCTGCGGGGAAATACGCCGCTCAGTGAGCTGCTGGAAGATCCACTGGTAACGCTCCTCCGACAGGCCGGCGCGCCAATGGGACACAAGTTCGGCCATGATGCGGGCGCTCAGCTCGCTGCGGATACGCTCATGATCACGACGCTGCCATTCGCCGCTGCGCCGCAAGTACTCAGCGTGCGCCAGGATGGCCTCAACCAGCGCATCGATACCCTGGCTGTGGATTGCCGTTGTGCTTAACACTGGGGGCGTCCAGAACGATTCTGCTGGCGCTGCATTCCAATCCTGCGTGCGCGGCAGCGGGATGGCCGGCTCCGGACAATGGGGGTGGTGATATAAGTCGTCGCCCGGGTGCGCCAGCTCGAGCATGTTGTGCAGAATCCGCAGGGCAATCTCTGCTCCCGGGCGGTCGGATTTATTGACCACCAGAACGTCGGCAATCTCGAGGATGCCGGCTTTGATCGATTGAATTTCATCGCCTAAGCCGGGCGCTTCTACCACCACGGTGGTATGAGCAAGGCGGGCGATATCGACTTCCGATTGGCCTGCGCCAACGGTTTCGATCAGGATCGGGTCATACCCGGCCGCATCGAACACTTGCACCACTCCTGCCGTCGAGCGGGCCAGGCCTCCTAAAGCGCCGCGGGTGGCCATGGAGCGGATGAAAATGCCCGGGTCGCCGATCAGGTCACGCATGCGCACCCGGTCTCCCAATACGGCGCCGCCGCTGAAGGGGCTGGTAGGATCGATCGCCACCACGGCGACGCGCGCCTGGCCAGCCGGCTCGCGCTTACGGTAGGCCTTGGCCAACTGGTTGACCAGTGACGATTTTCCCGTCCCTGGCGAACCGGTGATCCCGACCAGGTGCGCCTTCCCGGTAAAGGGGAAGAGTGCATCCAAAGCGGACTGTCCTGTGGGGGTTTCGTTCTCCACCTGGGTCAACAGCCGCGCTAAGGCCAGCCGGTCGCCCTTGCGGGCGGCTTCGGCCAGGCTGCTTCCCCGAAGAGTCGTTTCGGAAATGACCATATGGTGCTATTATGCGGGATCTGGCTGGGAGGAAAGCATCGAGCGGATGTCTGTGATGATCTTCTCCGTAGAAGTCCCTGGACCATACACGCCGCTGACACCCAGGGCCATCAATTGGGCTGCATCGCTTACGGGGATGATTCCGCCGATGAACACGCGCACGGAGGCTTGCCCGTTGGCGCGCAGTAAATCCAAAACCCGGGGTACCAGGGCCATATGCGCTCCGGAAAGGATCGAAAGGCCAACGGCATCCACGTCTTCTTGCAGAGCGGCCTCCGCGATCATCTCGGGGGTCTGGCGTAACCCGGTATAGATCACCTCCATACCGGCATCCCGGAGGGCGCGAGCGACCACCTTTGCTCCGCGGTCGTGCCCATCCAGGCCTGGTTTCGCCACCAAAACGCGAATTTTCCGCTCGTTCATGATTGACTCCTACGAAGAGATCGGAAAATTATACCATCTA
>JAQTMA010000092.1:7238-15711 GCA_028714615.1 Anaerolineaceae bacterium
CAGCGACGCGTCTCTACAACCGGGTGTTGGCGCTCCATCTGCAAAGAGAGACGCCCCAGCGGGGCGTCTCTACGAATGGGTACTTGCATGCCAACGTTAGGGTTGGCTGATATCCAGGTATTCGAAGTCTACTTTGATTGGGATGACGTCAAACGAGGAGACGGAAATCCCGATCTGTCCCTCTTTTAGGGTGTTATCGCGCACGCTCTTTACCTCGTAGCCGTTGATGCCTAAGGTCAGTTTGTCACCCTTGCAAACGATCGTGTACTCGTTGGTGTCTTTGCCCTGTTTGATGTAGTTCGATCCGCCGCTGAACAATTCGGTGTAGCCTTCCGTATCGTCATACCGGTAGATCCAGTACAGGCCGTTGTTGGCAACGTTGAACTCGTACCAACTGGTATCGGTATAGCGGCATAATAGGCTCACGTTGTTGTTATTACGTCCGAGGTTTTCTGCCTTGGTTTCCAGGCGTACGTCCGTATAGGTATATGAGTCATAGGTGGCGTAAGCCCAAATATTCTCGGCATCTTCCTGGAACGAGAGTTTCCCGTTTTCGGTGAACAATTGGAACTTATCTTCGTTGTCTTTTCCCTTCATAAAGAAATACGACCAATCGCTCAGGGTGCGGTCGAACTCTTCGCGAAAATAACCGGTGGTATTGCTGGTGGACGGATCAGCCGTGCTTCCGGTTGCTCCGGAGACGTCGAATGTCCCGGTGATCGCCAGCTCGCGACCGTTCAGTTGACCTTCGAGCAACTGCCCTTCTACAAAACGGAGCACCTTGATCGTCAACGTATCGCTCGCCTTGTGCGAGCGCAAGATATCGCAATAGTCCTTCTTGGTGCTGTCGCGCGCCAGGGTGACCCCTTCCATCTCCAGGATGATATCGCCCCCTTTGATCCCGGTCTTATCCGCTGGCGAACCGGAAGCGACGGAGTTCACCCAAATCCCCGAAATGCTGCCGTCGTCGGAGGCCACCGCCGTCCCATTGACCCCGATCGAGGTCACATTTTCGCCTTTTTCGAGGGTCTGGATGATGGGGTCAGCCTCAGCTTTGGCGATTGCAAAAAACTGGTTGGCTGCGCCGGTTCCGGAGGCGTAATTGATTCCCACCACCTGGCCAGCAGTATCCACCAGCGGTCCACCAGAATTTCCCGGGTTGATGGTGGCGTCATGCTCCAGTTGTGAGGTCACCGAAGCCCAGGAAGTGGCTCCACTGGCCTTTTCTTTAGAAATTACGCCGCGGTGCAGAGAAAATTGCGGGTCACCCAATGGGTAACCGGCGGACCATACCTCCGTGCCTACCTTGGCCGGCCCCGAATGCCACTGCAGGTAAGGGAACCCGTCTCCATCGATGTCGATTACTGCCAGGTCGGAGCATTCTGAAACGCCCAGGATTTTGGCGTTATGGGCAGTGTCATCGCCGCTGAAGTAAACTTTGATGAAAGCGGCTCCGGTAACGACGTGATTGTTGGTAATGGCAATCCCCGAGGGATCGATAATAAATCCAGACCCGCTGCCCACGCCCTCAAAGCTGCCGATTTGCGGATCGACGAAAGATCCTTGCGAGACGATGCGGATCACGGCCTTTTCGATGTCTTCCCGGGAGGTGACCGCCCCACTGGGTGCGCTTGGGGTGCTCACGGTATCTGCGGTGGTCGGGGCCGCCGTGGGTGCTGCCAGGGTTGCTTCCCCGGTGGGTGCGGGTTGGGTGGTGGCTTCAACAGGTTCCGATGTCTTGGTTGGATTGGCGCCCAGGTTGCAGGCAACTCCGACGAGTAAAACCAGAATCACCAACCAAACCAGTGGCTTGAGTGCTTGCGTTTTCATGGTCCCTCCTGGTGGAAGCGTGCGGCGATAAGTGGGATAAGTATAATGAACCTTCGTGATGTGAATTGAGTAAATAGAGTATAGCAAATGCTCTTTCAATATGCAATTACATTTCCGCAAATAGCACCGAGAAAGCTTGCAGCCATCATCCAGCCGCTCAAAACTACGGGTTGGTGTAGTTATTGCAGCGTTTTTGGATAAAGTAACCTCAATCGGCAGGTTTTTTCCTCGATCGGGTGGTCAATTCACCCGCCTGACAAAATTGAAAACCACAAGTATTCAAATAACCGCGATAATAGATATGCGGAGCATCTCACTCGAGTGCTCGGATGTTGTTCTATCCCTTTGTATCCCTCACCTTATCGGGGTCTATTGACCGGCATGCAAGCCAACCTGTCCGCAACCAAGAAAAAGCTCATTCCCTGGTCGATCATCGTTCTTTTCGTGATGTTGACCGCAGCGGTATTGGCTGCCGGTTGGTTTTCATATGATTACCAAAAACAATCCCTGGCCGAATCAACCCGCGGGCAAATCGCGGCAGTCGCCGATTTCAAGGTCGACCAGATCAACACGTGGTTCATCGAGCGCCAGGGTGACGCTCGCATGGTTTTTGAGAATGGTTTCTTCGCCGACCAGGCCCAGCAGATCATCACCCACCGCGCCGCCCCGGAGGGCCGCGGGATCGTTTCCCGTTGGATGGAGAGTCTGCAGTCCAAAGGTCAGTATAGCCAGGTGATTCTGATGGATCCCTCCGGCAGCGTCCTGCAGAGCATTCCCCCCGGAATTACCAGTATAAACGACAAAATCATAGCCCTGGCCAATCAAGCACGGCAGGCTGGCAGCATCCAACTTTCTGACGTATACTCCGACCCAACCACCCACCAGGCAGCCCTTGACCTGCTCGTTCCCCTCCTGGGCGGTCCGCCTGGACAAGGGTATTTTTCCGGTTCCCTGGTATTGCGCATCGATCCAAACCTGACGCTCTATCCCCTGATCCTGGCTCAATCCATCGAGCGCAAGACGCTTGAGACCTATCTTGTACGCCAATCGAGCGACTCGGTGGCCTACATCTCCCCGCTGAGCGATGGATCTCATCCGTCGTTGACCCTGGTGACGCCTCTATCCGGGACCAATCAGATCGACTCTCAAGCTGTGCAAGGCATCGATGGCTTCCTGGCGGGGCTCGATTACCGTGGGGTTCCCGTCCTGGCGGCTACTCGTAAGCTGGAGGGTGCCCCGTGGGGATTGGTCACCAAGGTCGATCAGCAAGAAGTGAATACACCTCTGGTCGAGCGCGAAAAGACCATGCTGGCCCTTGTTGCCTTGATGATGTTGACCGCCGGGTTGGTGCTGATATTGATCTGGCGGCAACGAGAATCCAGGTTTTACAGAGAAGAATACACCGCCGAGGTAGCCCACAAAGCGCTGAACGAGCACCTGACCT
The DNA here is from genome assembly GCA_028714615.1 of Anaerolineaceae bacterium. Next base: position 10,513 of record JAQTMA010000092.1, read on the forward strand.
ACCTGACGCGATACGCCAACGATATTTTTTTGTTGATGGATGAACACTGGCATATTCTGGAAGCCAATGACCGCGCCCAGTCTGTTTATGGGTACACGATGGATGAGCTCCGTCGTTTGACCCTGAACGACCTGCAAACTGAAGCGACTGCTGCTGAGTTTACCTGGCAGGTGAATGAATTGCGCCGGCGCGGTGGGATTGTGTTCGAAACCGTCCACCGGCGCAAGGATTGCTCCGCTTTCCCGGTGGAGTGCAGCTCGCGCATCATCGATGTGGACCAACGGGTCTTTTACCAATCCGTCATCCGCGATATTTCCGAGCGCCGCATGGCAGAGACGGAGCTGCGCGAGAATGAGAGCCGCTTCCGCCTCTTCTACGACCAGGCTCCGGTCGCCTACCAGCTCCTCGACGCTCAGGCGCGCATCCAAGACGTCAACCGCTCCTGGCTGAAGCTGCTGGGATATTCCAAAGACCAGGTCGTCGGCAAGCCTTTCGTGGGCCTGCTTCACAATTCTTCCGGGGCGCAGTTCCAATCCGCTTTCGATGAGTTCCAGATTTCAGGCGAGCTGCACGCTGAAGAGTTCGAAGTCGTGCGCGCCAGCGGCACATCCATGATCGTGTCGCTGAGCGGCAAAGCCAGTTACGACGGACAGGGGAGCATCCGCGAAGCCCATTGTATTCTATACGACGTTACCGAGAAACGCCTGGCAGAGGAAAAGATCCGCCGCCTGAATGAGGAGTTGGAGCGCCGGGTGCTGGCGCGCACCGCCCAGTTGGAAGCCGCGAACCGCGAGTTGGAGGCCTTCAGTTATTCCGTTTCGCATGACCTGCGCGCGCCGCTGCGGGCGATCGACGGTTTTTCGCGGATTCTCATCGAAGAATTCAACGCTCAACTGATGCCGGAGGCGCAGCATTATCTAGAGCGGGTGCGCGAGAATACCACCACGATGAGCAACTTGATCGACAACCTGCTGTCTTTCTCGCGCCTGAGCCGCCAGCCGCTCAAGAAGCAATCCATCGACCCCCGCCCGTTGGTCGAGCAGAGCCTGATCATGCTCTGTGGCGAAAACCCCGATTGTCCGGTTGATGTTCGCATTCAAGAGCTACCCCCCTGTCTGGCAGATCCGACCCTGCTCAAACAGGTGTACGTGAACCTGTTATCCAACGCAATTAAATTTTCGGGCCGAGCCGAGCATCCCCTCATTGAAGTTGGCTGCTTGCAAGAAGCCCACGGGAATATTTATTACGTCAAAGATAACGGCGTTGGTTTCGACATGCAATATGCCAGCAAGTTGTTCGGCGTGTTCCAACGGTTACACCGGATGGAGGAGTTCAGCGGTACGGGCGTTGGGCTGGCTATTGTCCAACGCATCATCCACCGCCATGGAGGCCGTATTTGGGCGACGAGCGAGTTGAACCAGGGGGCTACCTTTTGCTTCACCCTGGATGGGGACCAACATCATGATTGAGACCCCGATTGAAGTTCTGTTAGTGGACGATAACCCGAATGAGATCGAGCTGGCGGTGCATGCCTTGAAACGCTGTGAGGGCATCCACGAAGTGCAGGTGGCGCAGGATGGCATCGAAGCGCTCGATTTTCTCTTCTGTCAGGGGAAATTCTCCGGGCGCACCCCCACCAACCAGCCTCGTCTGGTTTTACTCGATCTGAAGCTGCCACGAATGGATGGGTTGGAAGTGCTGCGTTGCATCAAGCAAGATGCCCGCACGCGCAGTATTCCGGTCGTCATGCTCACCTCATCCAGCGACCAGAATGATGTCATCCGTTGCTACCAGATGGGCGCAAACAGCTATATCATTAAGCCGGTCGATTACACTGAATTTCTCCAGGTTACGCGGACTCTGACCACGTACTGGATGACGCTGAATCATCTTCCGATTGGTTCGTAACCGTCTTTTCGGGATAGGATGCTGTATGGCAACTCCGTTGAAGGTACTCATTCTGGAAGACCGCTCGGCAGACGCTGAATTGATCGCTTTTGAGCTCAGCCGCTCCGGGTTCCAACCCGATTGGCAACGCGTGGAAACCGAAAGCCAGTTCCGCGAGGCGCTCACCCCAGACCTGGACATCATCCTGGCGGATTACTCCCTGCCCCAGTTCGATGCGCTGCGCGCGTTGCACAGCGTGCAAGAAGCGGGCATGGATATCCCCTTCATTATCATCACCGGTTCGGTGAGTGAAGAAGTTGCGGTTGAATGTATGAAGCAGGGCGCATCCGATTACCTTCTCAAAGACCGCCTGACTCGCCTGGGACCCGCCGTGGTGCATGCCCTTGAACAGACCGAATTGCATCGCCGCGAACAGGCTACCGAGGTCGCCCTGGAAAAGAGTGAAGCGCTCAACCAGGCCATCCTCGCCAGCTTGAATGCTCATGTTGCCGTGCTGGACCAGGACGGCAACATCATCGCGGTCAATGATGCCTGGCGGCGCTTTGCGGTTGCCAACGGCGACGCTACCCTGAAACACACCTGCACCGGTCAAAACTACCTCAACGTAACGCGGCAGGCGGCTGAAGAAGGCCAGGAAGAAGCCCAAAAAGCGCTCAATGGCATCCTTTCTGTGATCGAGGGGAAACAATGCCTCTTCTCCATGGAATATGCCGCCCATTCCGGTGCAGCCAAGCGCTGGTTCCTGCTGTACGTCACCCCCATGGAAGGGCCCACCCGTGGGGTGGTAGCCACCCACCTGGAGATCACCCAGCAAAAATTAACAGAAGAACGCCTTTCCCTGCTCTCGACCGCCCTGGAAGCGGCGGCGAATACGGTGATGATCACCGACCGCTCTGGGACGATCGCCTGGGTCAACCCGGCCTTCACCCGCCTGACCGGGTATACCTTTGAGCAGGCTGTCGGGCACCAATCACACCTGGCCAACGCTCGCGCCCACGATCCGCGCACTTTCAGCGATATGTGGAAGACCATCCTGGATGGGCGGGTCTGGCACAGCGAGATCCTCAACCGGCACCGCAATGGCGCCACGTACATGGCTGAGATTACCATCACCCCCGTGCGCGATGATCACAAAGAGATCACCCATTTCATCGATATCGAGCAGGATATCACCGAACGCAAGCAGCACGAGCGCGAACTGGAAGCCCTGGTGGTTGTGGCGAATGCGCTCCGCACGGCTCAAACGCGCTCGGAGATGCTCCCGGTCATCCTCGACCAGTTGCTCGAGCTGCTCAAAGGCGAAGCTGCCACCATCCTGTTGTTTGATCCGACAAACGGAGAAATGGTGGTCACGCTGGGACGCGGTGCCTTCTCTCAGGCCAGCGGTATGCGCTTATCGATGCACGCAGGGCTCACCGGTCACCTGGTTTCCACCCGCCAGATGCTGTTATCCCCCAACATCTTGCAAGATGCTCGCCTGGAACCCGGCTTTATCGACGTTCCATACGCCGCAGCGGCGGTGCCGTTGATCTCGCAGGGCCAGGTGATCGGCATCCTGTGGGCTGCCCGCAAGCAGGAGTTCAGCCCGAACGATGCTCGTCTGCTCTCCGCCATCGCCGATATCGCTGCCAGCGCTATCTACCGCACCAGCCTGTTTGAAGAGACCGAGCTGCGCCTGCAGCGCCTGACGGCGCTGCGCGAAGTGGATAAGGCCATTACCGCCAGTTTGGACGTGCGTGTGACCCTGAGCGTGTTGGTTGATCAGGTGGTCGCCCAATTGAATATGCACGCAGCCGACGTTTTGCTATTCAACGCCGAATCGCAATCGCTGGAATATGCCGCCAGCCACGGGTTCCGCGCCAGTTACCTGCCCTCGGCCCGCGTGGGCAGCCAGACCTTCGCTCACCAGGCTGCCATGGAACGCCGCATCATCAGCATCCCCGATATCAACCTGGAGAAGAGCGAGATGGTCAGCCGTCTGCGCTTGCGCGGTGAGGAGTTCGTTTCGTATTTTGCCGTCCCGTTGCTGGCCAAAGGCCAGGTCAAAGGCGTGTTGGAGCTTTTTCACCGGGTGGCGTTCAATCCCAATGCCGATTGGCTCAACTTTCTCGAAACACTGGCGAACCAGGCCGCCATCGCCATCGACAATGCTGAGCTGTTCAACAGCCTGCAGCGCACCAACATCATGTTGGCGATGGCTTACGACGACACGATCGAGGGCTGGTCCCGCGCCCTGGACCTGCGTGACCGTGAAACCGAAGGCCACACCCAACGGGTGACTGAGATGACGATGGAGCTGGCTCGCCTGGCCGGGATGCGCGAGAGCGAGTTGGTTCACATCCGCCGGGGATCGCTCCTGCACGATATCGGCAAAATGGCGATTCCGGATGCCATCCTGCTCAAGCCCGATCCGCTGACCGAGGACGAATGGGCCATCATCCGCAAACACCCCACCTATGCGTATTCGCTGCTTTCCCCCATCGAATTCTTGCACCCGGCCATCGATATCCCCTACTGCCATCATGAGCGCTGGGACGGAACCGGCTACCCGCGCGGATTACGCGGCGAGCAAATACCGTTCTCCGCCCGCGTATTCTCCCTGGTTGACGTTTACGATGCGCTCATCTCCACGCGTCCGTATCGCATTGGCTGGGATAAACAACGCACGGTCGAGTACATCCGGCAACAATCCGGCAAACAGTTCGATCCCACCCTCACGGAGCTCTTTCTCAGCAAGGAGTGGTAAAACCACGCCTTACGGACCGTAGGAGCGAGGTTCCGTCTGGCTGATCTCGAACCGCTGGCGGTGGATGATCGCCCGCACCACGTCCATGATCGAAATCACCCCGATCACGCGTTCCCCTTCCACCACCGGCAGGTGGCGGATGCTGTGCGAGGTCATCAAATCCATGCACTCGTCCAGAGTCTGGTCGGGATGAATGGTGAAAACCCGCACGGTCATGATCTCACACACCCGGGTCTCGTTCGAATTCTTCCCCTGGAGGATGACTTTACGGGCGTAATCCCGCTCGGAAAGAATGCCGGCCAGGCGATCGCCGTCCATCACCAGCAGGGCGCCGATCCCCTTTGACTCCATCCGGCGCAGCGCCTCGAACACCGTCGCGTCCGGCCCGATCGACCAGACGTCATACCCCTTGACCTGCAATAAATTCCTGACCGTGTTCATCTCATTCTCCTAACCCTGATCGATAAACGCTAAATGGTATTTGCGAGTATTGTACATCGATCAATCATCAAAAACAACCAAGCATACCAATTTGATAGGATTTG
>JAQTMA010000093.1 GCA_028714615.1 Anaerolineaceae bacterium
GGAGACGCTCTCTCCGGGTTTTCCGCTCCGCTTCAGGCATAGTTAACGCCTGGTGTAAGGCTTCACATGTATTATAAATATCACACGGGGAAATCACTAAAGCGCCAGAGCCCAGTTGTTGCGCTGCTCCAGCTCGCTCAGATAGAATCAGGACCCCATCGCGTTGATTCACGATTGGTCCTTCTTTTGCGACCAGGTTCATGCCATCTGCGATCGGATTGACTAATAGAACATCATACATTTGCAAGGCTGCGATCGCCCGGGGATAATCGTCTCCGACCAAAACTCGCACTGCTTCCCAATCCCCACCACCATACCTGGCATTGATTCGACCTGCAGCGGCCATGACCTCGTCCAGATACTTCTGGTACTCTTCTACTGCCATGCGCGACGGTACCAGGATAGCTAAAAAGCGTACTTTTCCCCGGTGTTCCGGAAAACGTTCCAGCAACCGGTCGAAAGCCTGAAACCCACGCACGATATTCTTACTGGGCTCACAGCGATCAACCCGCACAATGAGCTGCATGTCATGGGAATACTCTTTGAGCTGCTCTTGATGCAGAGCAACCTGCTGGCTGTCCGCCAGTTCCCGGAGAGCGCCAACATCGATTGAAATCGGGAAATCACGCACGTGGGTGGTGTGATTACGGAACCAGATGCGCCCCTGCCGGTAATTCACCCGTGCCCGTGGTAAAAAAGATTCGACCGTGCGGATGAAATTGATCGCATCTGCTTTGGTTTGAAATCCGAGCAGGTCGATCGAGCACAAACCTTGCAGAATCGCTTCCCGCATGGGGGGCGGCAATATCCCCCATGTCTCTGGACCAGGCCAGGGAATATGAATGAAATGCAGCAAGGTAGGCCGCTTTTGTCCGCGCAAATACATCCGCAGAAAGCGGGGCGCCAGGTATAAGTGGTAATCCTGGAACATCACCACTACCGGTTCAGTGTATTTCTTGACATGCCGCGCAATGGCTTCGGCAAACTCAAGATTCATCTGGACATAGCCCTGGTTCCAGGCATCCCAGGTTGACAGGTCAATCGTCGGTGCACTGACAAAATCCCACATGGAATGTTGTAGAAACCAAAGGAGCGGGTTAGAAATGACGTTATAGAATTTATCGTAGACTTCTTGTTCAGGGCAAAGAAATTCGACATTGATCGAGCAATCGCCTTCCTCAACCGGTAAAAATCCACTGCGCCATTCTCGGTCAGTATCCGAAGCTGCATTTGCGATCCAGGTAGCATCCACATGGCGAGCCAGGCCTAGCAAGGCGTTCACCAATCCTCCACTGATTCGCTGGAAATTGAGCTCGCCAGTTTCACCTCGTGCGAGTCGCATCGGTCCGCGATTTGCGACGATAATTAATCCGCGTTTGTTTAATAAACTTTCTTCCAGTGCCTGGCATTCTTGAGAACGATCCGGGTTGTTGGTCACCGTACAACCTTTCTAAATCGAATAACCCCCTACCAATTCATGACTGATATTATATCAATTATAATCGAATACGTGTTTTTTTCTGGTCCTACCTTCTTCTCGATCCTGCAGGGATCATAGACTATTTGCTTTCATCTACCTCGCCGGCTAATAGCCTTGCCTTTTCCCATGGAGGGATGTTGCTTTCATCAGCCAAAATCCCACGCAGCTCAAAAATCTGGTCGCGATAGACTGCCGCTTTCTCGTATTCCATGTTCTTTGCGGCCTCTTTCATTTCTTTCTCCAATTCCACAATCATCCGTTTGAGTTCACCTTTCGGAACCCCGGAACCTCGATCTTTGGTCGCATATTCTGCCTTGGCTTCCGCGGTACCATGGACTGCTTGAAGGCGATCGGTGATATCCCGAACTGCCTTAATTATCGTCAGTGGCTGGATGCCATGCGCCTTATTATAGGCATCCTGCTTGGCGCGCCTGCGATTCGTCTCGTCCAAGGCTCTCCGCATCGAGTCCGTCACCCGATCCGCATACATGATGACTTTCCCATTGATGTTGCGGGCTGCCCGCCCGATTGTCTGGATCAGTGCTGTATCCGACCGTAGAAATCCTTCCTTATCCGCATCCAGAATCGCCACCAACGACACCTCAGGCAGGTCGAGACCCTCTCGTAGCAAATTGATGCCCACGATTACATCGAAGACCCCCAGACGCAAATCGCGCAGGATGCCCACCCGGTCTAGAGTCTGTACCTCCGAGTGTAAATAATGCACTTTGATGCCCAATTCCATCAAATAATCCGCCAGGTCCTCCGACATGCGTTTGGTAAGCGTTGTGACCAAAACACGTTCACCACCTGCAACCCGTTCGCGGATTTCTCCAATCAGGTTATCGACCTGTCCGGTAGTTGGTCGGACTTCCACTTCAGGATCCAGCAACCCGGTAGGACGGATGATCTGCTCAACAACCTGATCAGCCCGCGCTATCTCATAGGGTCCGGGTGTCGCAGATGTATAAATCGTGATGCCCATGTGTTGTTCGAACTCTTCGAAACGGAGTGGGCGGTTATCGACTGCGGAAGGCAAGCGGAATCCATATTCCACCAACACTTCCTTGCGGGATCGGTCGCCGTTATACATCCCTCGGATTTGAGGGATCGTCATATGCGATTCGTCGATGAACAGCAGATAATCATTAGGGAGGTAATCGATCAGTGTCCAGGGCGCCGACCCGGCGGGGCGTTGGTCCAAATGGCGTGAGTAATTCTCGATGCCGGAGCAGTAACCAACCTCTTTGAGCATTTCGAGGTCGTAGCGGGTGCGCTGCTCAATCCGTTGGGCTTCCAAGAGCTTCTCATGCGCCTTGAAATAGGCCAGGCGATCCTCCAGTTCAACCTCGATCTCTCGAATTGCAAGTTTCAGTTTGTCTTCCTGGGTAATATAGTGTTTGGCAGGGTATATTTCTACCTCCTGCTCTTCACCATACATCTCCCCGGTCGTCGGGTTCAAGGTGGAGATGCGTTCTACTTCATCGCCAAAGAAGGTGATGCGATGCACCCGTTTCTCCTCATACGCCGGCAATATCTCAAGCGTGTCTCCTCTCACTCGGAAACACCCTGGCTTGAGATCCATATCGTTGCGCTGATATTGGCTCTCAACCAATTGGCGCAGCAGAGCATTGCGGCGGTAGATTTGGCCGACTTTAATGTTCAGCATCACCCGTCCATATTCTTCCGGATTGCCGAGCCCGTAAATACACGAGACCGACGCAATGATGATCACATCGCGCCGTGACATCAGCGCCGTGGTCGCAGCCAAACGCAGCCGGTCTATCTCCTCATTGATGTCCGTTTCTTTCTCGATGTAAAGGTCATGCCGGGGTACATACGCTTCCGGTTGGTAGTAATCATAGTAGGATACGAAATACTCAACCGCGTTCTCCGGGAAGAATTCTTTAAACTCCGCATATAGCTGCGCCGCCAGGGTTTTATTGTGGGCCATGATCAGCGCTGGTTTTTGCAATTGCGCAATTACATTGGCCATCGAATAGGTTTTTCCCGTTCCGGTCGCGCCCAAGAGCACCTGGTGACGATACCCCTTGCCTATCCCTTCCACTAATTGGCGAATGGCCTCTGGTTGATCTCCGGTCGGTTGGTAGGGAGCTTGTAGTTTGAATTCCATAAATCCTCTGATCTTCTGGCAAGCTGGCGAGCAGCCAGTGCAGCCTGAACACTAGCCCTACATTAACCCGGTTTTGCCAGGGGAACCGGCTGATAGACCTCGATTATCGTAGAAAGGGCCTCCAGCAATCTCGCTTGCCAATCATCCTGGTGGGCGGTATACGGGATCCAATAGGCGTTCTTTCCCACCCGCGAGTCGCGGCCGATCGATACCAGTTCACGCGAATTAGCACCCTCAGGGAGTGGCGGGAAGCGCAGGACGAACTGGTCGTTTTCGATGCTGACAGATGCCAGTCCAGCCGCTTCAACCCGTAGTTTTACCTTGAGCTGGTAGAACAGGTTTTTGACCATACCTGGCAGAGGGCCAAACCTGTCGGCAAATTCAGCCGCCATCATATCGATCTGCTCATCGTTTTCCACGTTGCCCAACCGCCGGTAGAGACCCAAGCGGATTTCCTGCTCCGGGATGTAATCAACCGGGATGCCGATAGAAAGTGGTAAATCCACGCTCACAGGCAGGTGTCCTTCCTTGAAGGCTTTTGCTTCTTCCTCGGGCACCCGGGGTAATCCTCTGGCAATCCGCTCGGAACGCACCGCCTGGGCTAGCAAACGAGTATACAGGTGAAATCCCACGGATGCAATATAACCATGTTGCCGGGTGCCAAGCACTTCTCCAGCCCCGCGCATTTCAAGATCCCGCATCGCGATTGAGTAACCTGCTCCAAGCTGTGTATTCTCTGCGATCACCTCGAGGCGCTCCTCTCCTTCCACTGTTGGCTTGCGTTTACGATGGCGAAAGAAATAGGCATACGCCCGCTGCCCGCCTCGCCCTACTCTTCCACGAAGTTGGTAGAGCTGGGCCAGACCAAAGGCATCTGCCCGGTCGACGATCAGCGTGTTCGCATTTGGAATATCCAACCCGGACTCGATAATGGATGTACATAATAGAACGTCGATCTCGGAGTGTGTAAACTGGTGCATCACTCTCGCCAGGGCATCCTCATGCAATTGCCCATGACCAACCCCCACCCGCGCTTCGGGAACGAGCTGTGCCAGGTGCCGGCGCATTGCCTCGATCGTGTGGACGCGGTTATGAACGAAAAAGACCTGCCCCCCTCGGTCCAATTCGCGCAGGATGGACTGCCGCACCAGCCGAGGCGAATATGGGCCGATGTGGGTAATGATCGGCAGGCGTTCTTCAGGGGGCGTATTGATCGTCGATATGTCCCGTACTCCGGTCAAGGCCATATACAAAGTGCGCGGAATGGGCGTCGCCGTCAAAGTAAGCACGTCTACCTCGGTACGCAAACGTTTCAGATGCTCTTTATGAGTAACCCCGAAGCGTTGTTCTTCGTCAATGATCACCAGGCCTAAGTCTTTAAACTGAACATCCGCTTGCACCAGGCGATGGGTTCCGATGACGATATCGACGCCACCTTTCTCCAGGCGGCGCAGGATGGCTTCCTGTTCCTTAGGAGATCGGAACCGAGACAGCATTTCTACTTCCACCGGAAATGGAGCCAAACGCTGGCAGAAGGTATCGTAATGTTGTTGTGCCAATACCGTGGTAGGGACGAGCACAGCAACTTGCTTATTGTCCATCACCGCTTTAAAGGCCGCTCGTAAGGCCACTTCTGTTTTTCCATAACCTACGTCACCACAAAGCAGCCGATCCATCGGTCGAGGTTTTTGCATGTCTGCTTTCACCTCGCCAATTGCCCGTATCTGATCGCTGGTCTCTATATATGGGAAACTGGCCTCAAGCTCTTGCTGCCAGGCGGTATCCTCTGAAAAGGAATGGCCTTCAGCTACCTGGCGCTGGGCGTACAGATCGAGTAACTCTTTGGCCACCTCCTCGACCGCGCTCCGCACCTTTTGTTTGGTTTGCGCCCAATCGGACGAACCCAATCGGGTCGGGCTGGGAAACTGGCTATCTGGACCTAGAAAACGGGTGATCCGGTCAGCCTGGTGGATGGGAACGTATAACTGATCTCCTCCCTCATATTCCAATGCCAGGAATTCACGCTCCACCCCTTCCAATGACCGGCGTACCAATCCCGAATACCGGCCGATTCCATAGTCGACATGCACAACCCAGTCACCTGGCTTCAGGTCAGCAAACGCCGTTTCAGGCGCTTCTGCAACCGGCCGATGCGCCTGGCGGGGTTGTGGGCGTTCCCATCCGAAGATTTCGCTATCCGTAAACAGATGGACGGGAGATTGTCCCTGAGCTTTTAAAATCCAGCCTTCGCTGAGCGTTCCTTCGACGAACTCCATTCCTTGCTCGGGCTGAGCCGCAGGAGCTTGTCTTTCTCCCCATAACTCCTTCAACCGGGCTGATTGGCGAGAAACGATGACAATGCGTTCTTTCTTTGCATCTCGCTCGACAAGATAATCTACGAACGGCTTTAATCGCCCACCAAAACGTGGACCGGGCGAGAAGAGCTGAGACATCTCGGATGGCTCTCCTGCTGTAGAATAACCCAGCTCCAGGCAATGACGTCCATAAAGACTATCCTGCAGTTCCGACCAGGACAAATAAGGTACTGGGGCGTCGTCCGGCAGGGTGTTTTCTACAATGCTTTCTCGGCGGAATTTTACCGCCTGTTCCTCATAATCTGTAATCGTCGCGCGCAGAATATCCAGATCGTCGATCAGAATGAGCGCTTGAGGAGGAAGGTAGTCGAGGATTGAAGCCGGCGATGGGTGAATCTGCGGCAGGTAAAACTCCCCCAACTCATCCGGTAATGTTTCATCCTTTACATACCCGGGCAAGTATTCTCGAGCCGGAGTTACCAGCAGTCTCTCCAAAGACCGTACGGTGCGTTGCGTTGCAGGGTCAAAATGCCGGAGGGTATCAATCTCATCGCCGAAGAACTCCAGGCGCGCCGGGAGAGGTTCGGCCGGAGGCCATATATCCAGAATCCCTCCACGGTGAGAAAACTGCCCCTGTTCCAGCACCACACTGACCCCCTGGTAGCCAATCCCCACCCACTGCCGGATCAACTGGTCCGGCGAAATATGGTCCCCTACACTTAACTGGCGAGAATTCTTAATGAAGTCCCGGCGAGGTAAGGTACGGGTCATCAGCCCCCGCGCAGTGGCGAGGATGATTGGATGGGTTTCGGGTTTCTGAGCTCCAGAGAGATGGTACGTAGCCAATGTGGTTAATGCTTGAAGCCGGTCTCGCCGAACCGGTGCACCCCAAGCAGCCTGCTCATAGAATAATGGGCCGGGTTCCGGAAAGAGTATGCGGCGTCCCTTTGGCGCCCAAAAACCCAGCTCATCCATGCATGTCAGGGCATGATCTGAGCGATCCGTGATCATGAAGATCGGCGCAGGTACATCCACCTGCAGGCAAGCAGTCACTGCCAGGCGCGCAGCGCGTAGCAAGCCCAACCCAGGTATATTTTGCTTTGCTTTTACAGCAGCAACCAGGCGGCCATATGCAGCAGTTGATCTCAGGAGTTCAAGCACGGGCTTTATTCCTTCGACAACTCGCCGTTATATAAATTCATCGCTTTTTCCAATCCTTCCATGGTGAAAAAGGCGGCCGCCTCCGCCGCACGGGCAAGGATTGCCGGTAACAACTCTCGTTCAACAGGCGAAAAGTCCTGCAGCACGTAGTCAGCGGCATCCATTCGGCCGGGCGGCCGGCCAATTCCCAAGCGTAGACGCGGGAATTCTTGTGTCCCTAGTTTTTCGATAATGGATGCCAAGCCACGTTGTCCACCAGAGCCGCCTCCTGGACGCATCCGCAGGGTTCCAAAAGGAAGATCCAGGTCGTCGTGCATAACCAGCATCCGTTCGAGCGGGATTTTATAAAAGCGCAGCAGCGCTTCGACAGCCTGCCCGGAGATATTCATGAAGGTTTGCGGTTTTGCCAGGATCCATCGCTGGCCCTGGTTCGTTACCTGGAGCACCAATGAATTTGCCTGAACTCGCGAGAAATTGGCGCCGTTCCGCCGTGCGAGTTCATCGGTCGCCATAAATCCGATATTGTGACGGTTGGCCCGATACTCTCGTCCCGGGTTTCCCAGACCGACGATCAAGAATGGTTCGCCGGGGATATCATTGGATGGTCGCTTCACCCCGAATAATTTCAACATACTAGAAAACACCCTCGTATAATCAATTTAAATTCAATAAACCCCATTGCTTCGAATGGCATCGTAACCGCTAAGTTTACCATGAAGATCGGGGGATTTCAAAAATCCTTAGCCAAAACCCAATCCTTTTTCCTTGAGTGAAACGAATTTCCCCCCCGCTATCACCAGATGATCGAGAACATCAATATCGAGCAGCTTCCCAGCTTGAACGATCGCTCGCGTGAGGGCTACATCTTCGGGGCTGGGGGTTGGGTCCCCACTGGGATGGTTATGTAGTACGATGATGGACGCTGCGTTCTGGCGAATCGCCTGCTTGAAGACCTCACCCACCCTCACCAATGACATATTCAGGGATCCTTGATATACGTCCAACGTCCGCAGAACGTGGTTGCGGGTATCCAGCAACATGACCTTTAATACCTCTTGTTCCAAGGCGGTCATCTCATAGCGGACCAATTCTGCTGCGTCTCCCGGGCTGTGGATCGTTGGGTGTTCGCCATGAGTTTGCTGAGACATGCGGCAGCCCAACTCAATCGCCGCCTTAATCTGAGCTGCTTTTGCCACTCCTAATCCACGCTGCTGGCATAGTTCATCAAAGCTCATCCGGTGGATCCCAGGCAATCCTCCCGAATCATTCAACAACCGTTCACCCACCTGGACGGCATTCTCCCCTGGCATACCAACCCGCAATAGGATCGCCAGCAATTCGGCGGTTTTTAAGGATTGGGCTCCCAGTTGGGCCAGGCGCTCACGCGGCCTTTCACATTCTTGCAAATCAGCAATACGATAAGTGGGGATGGTTTCTTTGAGTTTCATGGTTACATTGGTGGGTATTGGACGGATTGTTGGATAATTCAATAGTAATATAGTTCAGGAAACGCAAAATGGCAACCGGGTTTGCCAATTCGCATCCATGCTATAATGTTTTTCACAGGAGTGAATTATGCCCTTCGACCCCGCATCTTTCAGCAGTATCATGCTGGTTTTGGCAGGCTTTGGAGCGGCCTTTTTGGTTGTTCTCTGGGTTAGCCTGATCGTCTGGACGATCCGCGATATTCGCAGTCGCACCCGTGATGTTTTCGTGATCATCCTGGCAACCCTGGTTTCGGTCGTACTTTTCCTTCCCGGTGTCGTGATTTACCTGATGGTCCGTCCCAGGCATACGCTTGAAGAAGAGTTTACCCATACACTCGAGGAAGAAGCTTTATTGCAAACCATAGAAGATAACCCGCTTTGCCCGGGATGTGGAAGACGTATCCATCTGGATTGGATCGCTTGCCCGACGTGCCATACGCATCTCAAGAAGAATTGCGCTTCCTGCGGCCACCTCATGGATCTGGCCTGGGAGCTATGCCCATTTTGCGGTGAATTAGTGGAAGAGCTCCAACCTGAAGGTGATTTTATCCCATTGGCAGGTAGTGTAGATGGAGTGGGCGCCGATCACAATCCATGAGAGGCGCCGGGGTTCTTCAGGTATAATCAATCCATGTTAAGTTTGCCTTCCATCGAGCCAATCGATTATTTAGTGATTGGCCATTTGACCAGAGACCTTACTCCTTCAGGTACATTTCTCGGTGGAACGGCTGCTTATGCTGCTTTGACTGCACGCGCATTAGGGTTACGCGTTGGTATTGTTACCGCGGTTGGGAATGACCTGGATCTATCATCCCTTGTTGGCATCCAGGTGGCTGCATTCCCTGCCAGTGAGAGTACGACATTTGAAAACAGCTATACTCCCCTCGGTCGCATCCAGCATCTATACTCCTCTGCACCTGACCTGGGTTTCCATATGATCCCGGAATTATGGCGCAATACCCCCATCGTTCATCTGGGACCGGTTGCACAAGAAGTAGAACCCTCCGTGATCCGCGGATTTCCGGAAGCCTTGATTGGTCTTACCTTGCAGGGATGGTTACGGAAGTGGGATGCGCAAGGCCGCGTGTTTCCCAGTGAGTGGCCGGAAGCCCGGTTTGTTCTCGAACAGAGCTCTGCGGCAGTTTTGAGCATCGATGACGTTCAAGGAGATGAAGAACGGATCGAAGAAATGGTCAGCTCGGTCAGAATTCTGGTCGTAACCGAAGCGGCTGCCGGGGCCAGGTTGTATTGGAATGGAGATTTGCGGCGTTTTCGGCCTCCGACCGTCAAAGAGGTCGATCCAATAGGCGCCGGAGACATATTTGCTGCCGCGTTTTTTGTTCGACTCTATTCAACCCGGGATCCATGGGAAGCAGCCCGGTTTGCGACCCAATTGGCTGCCATCTCGGTCACTCGCCCGGGATTACTCGGAGTGCCCACGCCTGAAGAAGTTCAGGCGACGCTCATCGAAGTACGTTAATTCTACCCAACCGGATTTGCATTGCTCTGCAGGGAATATGGGACAAATCTACACGTTTGCCAACCAGAAGGGGGGGGTCGGGAAAACCACCTCCGCCATAAACCTGGGCGCTTACCTGGGCCAGTTTGGGCAAAAAGTGCTCTTGGTCGACATTGACCCGCAGGCAAACGCCACCTCTTGTCTCGGAATTGACAAGCATTCGGTGAGCAATGGTTCCTATGAAGTCCTCATCGGTGAAGTCCCCATCGGTCAACATATCTTATTCAACCCAAAATTAAATATCTCTCTGCTGCCTGCCTCGCCGGCGTTGGCTGGAGCAGAGGTCGAATTAGTTGACATGAAAGAACGGGAGACCCGCCTGCGAGATGCGCTCCGTGCAGTGGAGGATCGGTATGACTATATCCTGATCGACTGCCCGCCCTCTCTCAGTCTCTTGACCATCAATGGACTGGTTGCCGGCAAACATGGTGTCGTTATCCCAGTCCAATGCGAATACTTAGCCCTTGAAGGTTTGGGGCAGCTATCGCAGACCATCCAACGCTTGCGAGCTAGCCTTTTCCCAGGGCTTCGCATCCGGGGAGTAATCTTGACCATGTATGATGGCCGTACCCGGCTATCCAATGATGTGGTCACGGAAGTCAGGCGGGTTTTTCCAAGCCAGGTGTTTCAATCGATTATCCCGCGCAGCATTCGTCTCGCTGAAGCGCCATCTTACGGATTACCGATCAACCTTTATGCGCCTGATTCCGTTGCTGCGCGGGCATACGCTGCATTAGCAGAAGAAGTTCTACGTTCCGATGGGATGGGTATCCCGGTACTTCAGGAGTGACAGGTTCGCATGGCTCATAAATCCGGTTTAGGAAAAGGCTTAGAGGCGTTAATCCCAGGTGGGCAGACTACGACGCTCCCTACGGGTGCGATGGATATCTCGATTGATCGGATCACCGCCAACCCACACCAACCCCGCGCAACCATCCCGGAAGCAGCCCTAGAAGAGTTGGCCGGGTCCATCCGGGAGCATGGGGTATTACAGCCCCTGATCGTTCGGCAGGATCCATCCACAGGCGACTATATTCTCATTGCTGGAGAGCGGCGGTGGCGTGCTGCGCAACGCGCGAAACTGACATCCATTCCAGCAATCGTCCGCGAAGCCACCCCCCAGCAACAGCTCGAATGGGCATTGATTGAAAACGTTCAACGCGCTGATCTCAATCCGCTTGAAATGGCAGAAGCCTATCGACGCTTAACAGATGACTTTGGCCTATCGCAAGAAGTGGTCGCCGAACGGGTCGGGAAGAGCCGCGTAAGTGTAACGAATACTTTGCGTTTACTAAAATTGCCGAAATCTATCCAGGCCGCTCTGCTCGAAGGCAAGATTTCGGAAGGTCATGCCCGGGCGCTTCTCGGATTGAATACCGCCCAGGCCCAATTGGCTGCCTTACATTCCATCTTAAAATCAGAATTGAACGTTCGTGAAACTGAAGAACTGGTCCGGAAGTTAAATGGGGAACGTATTGAGGGTAAACCGGGGAAAGCTGCGCCATCCTCTCTAATTCTTGAGCTTGAGGAACGCTTACGCTCACGGCTTGGAACCAAAGTCAACCTGCACTACGGACCCAAAGGGGGCAGCCTGGTCATCCATTATTATTCTGATGAAGAATTGGATGCCATCGTCGCACAAATCTTGCACGGGTAAATCATATGGCTGATACCGTTCCAGAAAAAAACGATACGGAAGCTCCACTGACCCCTGAGGTCCTGGTTCCCCGTTTGGGAGACTACCTGGTTGAGCGAGGGCTGCTTTCCGAAACCGATCTGGAGGCTGCACTGCTCCGTCAATCCGAGGAACGCAGACAAGGAAAAAGTATATTAATTGGTGAAGTATTAATCGAGCTTGGTTTGATCAACCGGGTCACCTTGAATACCGCTGTAACAGAACAGATCATTCAACTGCGAGCAGCATTACAAGATACCAACCAGCAATTGGAGCGCCGCGTGCAACAGCGCACCCAGGAGCTGCAGAATGCTTTGCAAAAACTATCAGAGCTCAACCAGTTGAAATCGAACTTTATCGCTAACATTTCGCATGAATTGCGAACCCCTCTCACCCATATCAAGGGTTACGTCGAGCTGCTTCTATCTGGAGCAATGGGTGCGCTCGTGGAACAACAATCGAAAGCACTGATGGTAGTTCAACGCTCTACCGAGCGACTGGAGACCCAAATTGAGGACCTGATCCGTTTCTCGCTGGCTTCTCGGGGTGACTTTACGTTATCATTTGTCCCCTTCCAACTGAATACGCTGGTCAATTGGGTCACCTCACGCTCGCTAGATAAAGCCTGCGATAAAAACATTGAGTTACATACCGATATCCCTACCGACCTTCCGCTGGTCAGAGGTGATACCGAAAAGTTATCCTGGGCGCTTATCCAGTTAGTGGATAATGCAATTAAATTTACTCCGGAAGGCGGCCGTGTTTCGCTGCGCGCAACCCATACAGATGGGTTCGCAGAAATTGCAGTCCAGGATACGGGTATCGGCATCCCCGATCACCGGTTTGAAGAGATCTTCGAGCCTTTTCATCAACTCGATGGATCAGCGACCCGCCGGTATGGGGGTACCGGTTTAGGCCTCGCCTTAGTTCGCCAGATTGTCGAAGCCCACGGCTCCTCAATTCAACTCGAGTCCGAAATGGGCAGAGGAACCTGTTTTCATTTCTTACTCCCCATCGCTGAACAACCTCCTTTACCAAACCAGTGAAGGAGTCGTAACAAACCGGGAAGTGCGATTGTTGGAAGTGGAGTGGAAGACCTATGAATGAGAACAACCATCTGATCTCCGACCCATCGATTGTTTTAGACCAGGTCTTCAAAATCGGCCAGGTTCTCGCCCAAGCAGTCCACTGGAAGCCTGCTCTTGATGAAGTTGTCCCGAATTTAAGGAAGATCATAATCTTCGATAACCTTGTCCTTTATTTACCCGAAGAAGAGACCGGGCAAATCGAGGTCGCGTACGCCCGGGTGGTAGGACGGGGACGAAGTGTTGGACCAGAAATTAATTGGGGGGAATCGAGCGCCAGGAAGGCTTTCGAAACCAACCAGGTCATCCATATACACCCCGAACCCGAATCCGGCTTGATCGAGCGCCTGGATCTTCCCCACCTGCTGGCGATGCCGCTGCTCGTGGAAGGTACTCCACGCGGGGCTCTGGTATTGATCCGTTTTGGCGGACCAAGCTATACCGATCAGAATATCCGCGTTGTAGCATACCTGGTCGATGGCATTGCCCAAATTCTTCGTTACATTGACCTGAACCGCCAATTAACCCATCTGGAAGCCAAGCAAAGGCAGGTCCGTCTTCAAGAAGACTTTGTATCTACCATCTCACACGAACTTCTCACCCCGCTTGGATTCATCAAGGGCTATACAACCACCTTGATGCGTTCAGACGCTACCTGGGATGAGAAAACCCAGCATGAGTTCTTGACCATTATTGATGAAGAGACAGATCGCCTTCAAGAATTGCTAGACAATATGTTAGACTCCGCCAGGTTACAGAGCGGCATCCTGCTGATGGAATTTCAACCTGTCCGCCTGGATGCACTTTTGAGGGATGTCATTCTGCGCATCGAGCAACACCACAAAGATTTGCGAATCAAACTGAATACCACCCAACCCTCCCGCTCAATCCAGGGCGACCCGCGCCGGTTGGCTCAAGTCTTCGAGAATTTAGTGGGCAATGCCATCAAGTATGCCCCGGGATCTCCCCTTAGCATAGATGTGGCAGAGAACGATCAGCTTGTCCATCTGTCGCTAAGAGACCGTGGACCGGGGATTCCTTCTCAATACGTCCCTCACCTGTTCGAACGATTCTTCCGAAACCCGGAGCAAGCGCCCAATGTTCGGGGAACAGGACTCGGGTTGTTTATATGTCGACAGATCATCGAAGCCCATCAAGGGTATATAACCATCGAATCCGAGGCCGGTGAAGGTACGACCGTCCATATCGATCTACCATACGATCAACAAGCGCCGGTGAAAACCTCATCGCCGGCGCAGCCCGCTGTCTGAAGGGAGTGAAATTATGCCTACGCGCATTTTAGTCGCCGACGACGAGCCATTGTACCTACGCCTTTTACAGATCAATCTGGCCAGTGAAGGATATGAGATCGTTACTGCCACCAATGGTGAAGATGCCCTTGAGAAAATTTCCATCCAAACCCCTGACCTGGTCATCCTGGATATCATGATGCCAAAATTGGACGGGATCACCACTTGCGAACGCATCCGCCAGTTCTCCAATATCCCGGTAATTTTCTTGACCGCCCGGGGAGAGGAGCACGACCGCGTTCAAGGATTAAATGTGGGGGCAGATGACTACGTCGTCAAACCCTTCTCCGCCACCGAGTTGCTCGCACGGGTACGAGCAGTACTCCGTCGCACCCAGGCTGCTCGAGAATCATCTCAAAACCGCTTCTTCGACCACGGCGCCTTGCGCATCGACTTCGCACGCGCTGAAGTCTGGAAGGACGGGAAACCTGTTTTCCTCTCGGCTACCGAATACCGCTTGCTGATTCAATTTGCACACCACCAGGGACAGGTTTTATCTCCGGAACAGCTCCTGGTGGCAATCTGGGGGCCGCAATATAAAGATGATAAAGAAATCTTGTGGGTGAGTATTGCCCGGTTACGCCAGAAGCTTGAAGATAATCCCCACGCGCCGCAACACATTGTGACCCGCGCCGGGTTGGGCTACCTGATGCCCCCCATTGAGAAAGAAATCCATGGAACCGAGCCTAAAAGATGACAACCGCTTTTGATGCAAAAGGGAAGATCTTCACCAATATTGTTTCCAAGCAACCCGTGCCTGTTATTATCCAAACGATAACAAATCGGATCAACGGAAATATCCACGTCACGGCGGGCGGACGTATCAAGGATGAGCTGAATGGAACGGATGAATTCCTGGCTTTGACCGATGTGGTCGTCTTTGATAATAACGGCAACGAGATATTGAAGAATGGGTTTTTGACGGTTAACCGCCAGCATATCGTTTGGCTGACCCCCGCCGATGTCGAAGAGAATCAGGACGGAAAGGGGGGTGAAGAATGAGTTCAGCCCCTCTCACCGCATCTCCTGCTCAACAACGCGACGAGTTGGTCAAATTGAAAGCGTATTTAATTAACTCGGTATCCCGTGAATTGGAAGCAAATCCTCCTCCGGCAAATGAATACCGGCAAACCTTGAACCGCCAGCTCCAGGAAGCCTATACGCAAACCCGGCTACAGTTACCGGTTACGCTCCGCGACCAGTTATTCCACGACATTCTGGATGATATGCTTGGGTATGGCCCAATCCAACCATTTTTGGAAGATGCGACCATCACGGAAATTATGATTAACGGATCGAGTAAG
>JAQTMA010000094.1 GCA_028714615.1 Anaerolineaceae bacterium
ATGGCCTTACGTGCCAATTGTAGACCTTCCTCGAGAAACACTGGCGGCGTTCCCACTTGCTCGAACCAGATATGTGGACCACAGATTGGGCATGCGATGGGTTGGGCGTGGAAGCGGCGATTTGTGGGATCCTCGTACTCAGCCCGGCATGCAGGGCACATCTCAAACCCGGCCATAGTGGTGTTCGGACGATCGTACGGGATGTCTTGAATGATGGTGAAACGCGGACCGCAATTAGTGCAGTTGATAAAAGGGTAGCGGAAGCGGCGGTCCGACGGATTTAGAAGTTCGCGCTGGCAATCTGGACAGATCGAAACGTCCGGAGAGATCGGGATGAATTCACCGGGTTGAGGCTGGCTCTCGCGGATCGAAAAATTCGCGTAGCCATTAGGGGAGATAAACAAACGTTCGATTGAGTCAATGCGCGCCAGTGGAGGAGTCTCTTTTTGAAGACTTTCCGAGAATGCATTCACCGAATTTAATGGCCCATTCACCTCAATCTCTACTCCACGAGAGGAATTGCAAACCCAACCGGTTAACCCATAACGGGTTGCCAGTGCGTAAACAAAGGGGCGGAATCCCACCCCCTGAACGATCCCGCGTACGAGGATCTGTAGACCTGATTGTTCTGTCATGCGTACCTTATGTTTGGGCTTTCCCTTTCAACCAGGCGATCCAAGGCTCGACGCCTTCACCTGTCTTGCAGGAAAGTGGATAAACCTTGACTCCTGGGTTGAGCATTTCGACTCCATGGCGGAAGTAATCCATGTCGAAATTGATATAAGGCAACAAGTCGGTTTTATTCAAAATGAGGACGTCGATGCCTCGGTAAATATTTGGATACTTATATGGTTTATCGTCACCTTCGGGCACGCTGGCGATTAGGACGTTAGCATGGGTTCCGAGGGAAAAAGCTGCCGGGCACACCAGGTTACCGACATTTTCTACCATGAGTAGATCGAGATCTGCCAGGGGAAGTTGGGGTAGGGCATTGGCGATCATAACAGCATCCAGGTGGCAATCTCCACCGGTATTAATTTGAACGGCAGGCATACCTGTGTCTGTAATCTTGTCAGCGTCAATAGTAACCGGGGCAGTATCTCCTTCGATCACGCCCAGGCGGATTTCGGAATTCAACCGCCGGATAGTTTCCAAGATCAGGCTGGTTTTCCCCGCGCCGGGAGATGCCATCAGGTTGATACCATAAACGCTTTTCCGATCTAATTCAGCCCGGTTTTGGGTCGCTATTTGGTCGTTGGCATTCATAATCTTTTCGACGACGGTTACTCGTTGTATGCTCATAATTAATCCTTTAGCTTACTTTTCGATCTCAATACTGTCGACCTGGAACTCCTCACCGCTCACGATCTTCACCCGGTTGCTGCCGCAATGAGGGCATGGGATCAGGTCTCCGGATAAGGTGAATATGGTAGTGCAGTCCAAACATGCTAACTGGGCTGGGATACGCTCAAAGTGGAGTAAGGCCCCCTTACATAGAGTATCCTCGCTAAGTACATCCCAATAGAACTGGACTGAATCGTCGACAATGCTTGATAAGCGCCCGATCACCAGATTGATCTGGGTGACTTTGCGGGCATTTTCCCGTTTGGCGGCTTCGGAGGCAATATTCAGGATACTTTCAGTAATTGAAAGCTCGTGCATCTGGGCTATTATAATACAAAACAGGTGAAATTAGTTTTTATTAGTTCCATTTGGCACAAGAAAAGGCGGGTCAGTTACCCGCCAAACCATGCTGATCTGGTTCTTTATCTACCTCTTGAAGTTTTAATCTAGGGCAGTATCGGTTTGAGGTACATACTCGGGATTAGCGAACATTTCCAGCAATTGCAGCCGGGTGGTGAGCAAGCGGCTGGCGGCTACGTTAGCAACCCGTTTCATGATCATATATCCCAGGTCATGGTCCTCATCACAGAGCTTATGCAGGCTTTCAGCATGGAGGCTTACCAACCTGGTGGGGAGTAGGGCGCGAGCGCTGGCGGTGCGCTGGCGTACCACAGGAGTCATGCTCGACCAACCGACAATGTCGAGTGGTTCAGCAGTGAAGATGCGCACCCAACCTTTGTTAGGAACATGAATTTCTACCGCCAGTTGGCCCTCAAGAACCACGTACAGGTAATCTTCTTTCTCGCCTTCAAGGAAAAGCTGCTCATTGGTCTTTATCTGACACTGTGAAGCAATACCCGCCAGTTTTTTCATTTGTGCGGAATCTAATTCCACAAACCATGGTATCGAGCGGAGAGAAGCCAATAGATCAGCCTGGTAATACATAACGGTCCTTCCTCATTGCCTGCACGGATCCCCTATACTGTTTTTAACATTATTCACGAACCGTTATAAGTGTTGTCCGTCATCAGCCTGGATGAAGATTGTCATCTGATATTATTATTCAGATAATAATTCGAATAATTAAGGAAAAGATGGACTGCCAGGATATGTCCCCATGCTAATCCAAGTGAAAATGCGATCTACTGCCTGTTCAGCAAGAGCAGCAGTTGCTGAGGACAGCGAGTGCGTAAACTCAAACTGGAAGCCATGCACCGAGACAAGCATGGCAGCAGGACGGCGGTGATAGAGGCTTTCGGCCAAGGCAAGGCAAGTTTGAGGGGTCATGTGATGAGTAAATGCCGATGCCTGGTAGCCGGGTTGTAATATTTCCTGGTGTACATCCTCACGAACGTTGCCGGTGTGGGCATCAACAAAGCAAACACGCTCATAGGCAGTAATAACCTCGGCCAATTCAGGCATAAGCTGCAACTGGAACAACAAATCCGGAGAGCTGCCGAATTCCTGAAAGCCTTCACCAACTTCCGAGTCACGGGTTTTTCCTAAACGCCCGGCGAGACCATCCAGGACGTGCCAAGCGACGCCATCATCCTGGCGGTCCACATTTCCGTAACCGATGATCAAAATAGAATCCACATGAATATGTCCATTAGAAGTAAAGAGAGAAGACCCGGCCAAGAAAGTAGAAAAAAAACAGGGTACGGCCTGGAAAAATCAAGACGCACCCTGTTCGGTAGGATAATTATGCGTCGCGTTTCAAGGTTTGAACTACTGAACCATCGGCATCGATAACAGATAGAACAATTGGCATCTGGCCGACTGCGTGTGTCGAGCAGGAAAGGCAAGGATCGTAGGCGCGGATTGCGGCTTCGACGCGGTTGAGCAAGCCTTCACGGATCTGGTTACCATTAATGTAGGTCTTGGCGACACTATCGACGGCTTCGCACATTGCCCAGTTGTTATGTCCGGTGGAGACGATCAGGTTGACCTTCTTGAGCTGACCATTGCTATCAGTCCAATAGTGATGGATTAGTGTTCCACGAGGGGCTTCGATGACCCCGACGCCTTCACCCTGGAAATTCTGGTGGGTGTTCAGGACGTCCGTCGAAAGAATGTCCGGGTCGTCCAATAATACCTGTACTCGTTCTGCTGCAAATAGTCCTTCGATTAAACGAGCATAATGGTAGTGCAAGGTGTTTTCAACCGGGTGGCTGGGGTTGAGTGCCTTGAAGACTTTCAACTCAGCATCGGCCAGAGGGGTATCGATGTGCGTGGCAATATTCAAGCGACCCAAGGGGCCAACCCGGTAGACGCCATCCGGATAACCCATCTTCTTGTAATATGGGAATTTCAGGTACGACCAGTTCTCGACGTGTTCAGCGATAATATCCAGGTAATCAGGCCCATCAAATTTCTCCAATTGTTGGCCGGAAGAATCGATGAGGCGGATCTGACCGTCGTATAGTTCCAGCCCGTTGTTTGGTGTAACCAGACCAAAGTATCCGGTGGGGAAGACAGCAAACTTGTCGATATCCTCTCGGTTCTTCTCTGCCCAGTCCTTCATCACGGCGATACCGGTCTGTAATGTGGCAATAGTCTCGTCCAGACCTTTGAGAATAGCATCCCGCTCTGCGGCTTTGATCGCGTGGTTGACGCCACCTGGGACCGCGAAGTTCGGGTGGATGCGGCGTCCGGCCAGGGTATGGATGATCTCCTGACCATATTTACGCAAGTTTACTGCTTTGAGTGCCAGGGCCGGGTTAGCCTGGATGATGCCTACCACATTGCGGATGGCTGGATCTGCGTCGAAGCCGAGCAGCAGGTCGGGGCCAGCCAGCTCGAAGAAATGCATGCCATGACTTTGGATGATCTGGCCCATGTGCATTAGCTCACGCAACAGAGATGCTGGGCGAGGGGGTTTAGCGCCGATTAGATTATCCCCGGCCTTCGCCGAAGCCAGGTGGTGGCTGACTGGGCAAATGCCACAGATACGCGGGGTGATGGAGGGCATTTCGAAATACATACGCCCTTCACAGAATTTCTCAAACCCACGAAATTCGTTGATGTGCAGGTAGGCATGCTCTACCATCCCCTTGTCATCCAGCCGGATCGTGACCTTGGCGTGACCTTCGATGCGGGTTACTGGTTCTATCGTAATCTTTTGTGCTATCATCGCTTACTCCTTAATGCCACTGAAGCTTTTCGTCTTTAAGTACAGGCTTACGTCCTTGAGCCAGTTCACTGAGCACGTAAAAGATCACATCCGCGTCGGGAGGGCAGCCTGGAACGAAGATATCCACCGGAACGACTTCATCCAGGGCGCGTACCTTGGTGGGGACGCACAATTCTGGATCATCCGGAATCTTCCCTCCAGAGTCGGTGCTTTCTGTCTCGACATATGCGCGTCTGAGTGCTTCCTCGATAGTGAAGAAATTACGCATCGCCGGGACGCCGCCGAAAACCGCGCAATCGCCCAGAGCTACCAGGGTTTTGCAGCGGCTGCGCATGCGGTGAGCAACCTCTTCATTGGTGGTATTGTTGACTCCACCCTCCAGAATGCCTACATCAACTCCAGAAGCATCCGGTTCTTTCAAGTCGGTGATCGGGGTGGAACGGATATCAACCAGTTCAGCAATCTTAACGATCCGCTCGTCTATATCCAACAGTGACATATGGCATCCGGCGCAACCGGCCAACCAATCACTCGAAATCTTGGGTTTTGCCATGAAATACTCTCCTTCTGAGGTGCTACCCGAAAAACTGGGAAAGGTTAATCTCCGTAAAGTGCGACAGGGGATGGTGACTGGAGAAGCGTGTCATGCCAATCGATATCTGCGGTGACGCCCAGGGAGGAACCCAACGCGTGCAGGACTTTTTCGTTCGACCACACTCCTTCAGGGGCGGGTAGAGCGGTATGCGTAGCCTGGATGCGTCCATCCAGACTAACATAATGACCGGATTGTTCAGCCCAGATCTCGACCGGCAGAACAACATCGGCCATTATCGTAACCGCAGAGGTATAGCTTGCCTGGACAGCCAGGAATGGGACGCCTTCCAGTTTTTTAATCAAGCGTTGGCTGACGACATCATCGCCGGCGGCCAGGTAAACGGCTTGCGCACCGTTGACCTCGACTCCGTTATCCAAACCAAGCAAAGCAGCAGTCAGGCTGTTCGCCTGGCCTTTCGCGCCGATGATCGCAGAATGAGCCTCATCCAATGCCCCCAGCGCTCTCGCCAATTCCACGAGCGATTTGAGGGCAATCATGTTTCCATGAGCTGTAATTCCTTTACCATAAACGAAAACTGGATGTTTTGCAGCTACCAGGAGGCTCGCTGCAGTCTCGATTTTTTCCGGGAGGATGCCGGTTTTTTGACTGACTGTGCTCGCTGTATATTTCTCCGCCTCGAACCCGGGTTTCGAACCCGTTAGTCGGCCAACTTCTGCTGCCAAACCATAGAGCAGATCGGCATCCGTACCGGGGGCTACTTTCAATACCAAGTCGGCCAGATCATTCAAGCCGGTATCAGATGGATCGATGACGATGAGTTTCGTACCGTTTTGCAAGTTGCGTTTGACGAAGAAACCTGCCACCTGGTAATTTTCGGCCAGGTCAACGCCGATCGTAACCACAAGGTCAGCAGTCTTGAGTTGGTCCAGCTTGCCTTCAAACGGGTGACCTAACTCCTTAGCAAGTTTCTCGGCGGCAGCGGTCGTCTGTCCTTCCGCCGTTGAAGTTACATTCTGACTACCCAAGTGGTCAGCGAAGATTTGTTTGAAAAGCGCCAGGGATTCAGCCGGCAGACGGTTGGATGCGATGGCAGTTACCTGATCGCTACGCAGATGGGATTGGATGACACCCAAGGCTTCTTCCCAGGTGGCGGCCTTCAATCCGCCATTTTTCCGCACCAGCGGCGTGAGGATGCGCTCCCGCTCTTCTTTCAACGGTTGAAAGCGCCCGAGGTTACACAGAACGCCCTGATTAACTGGAGATTCCCAATCACCATCAATGCGTAAAAGTTGATCATCGCGGGTAACCACCTGGATGCCACACCCAATCGAGCAACCGTTGCAGGTGGAAGCAACAGTATTTACCTGGATTTCCCGCCCCATGTACGCTGACTGGCGGTCAATGAGCGCCCCTGTCGGGCATATCTGGACGCAGGTACCGCACCCAACACATGAACTCTCGCCCAATGGGGTACCCAGGTCCGCAACCAGGAAACTGTTGGCTCCACGTTCCTCGAATCCGAGGGTATAGTTGCCAACCAGTTCACCGCAGGCGCGCACACACCGGCGACAAAGGATGCAGCGGTTGTGGTCGAGGACAAAATCGGGGTGCGATGCATCAACCGGGTAGGCGGCCCAGTTTGGTTGCAACGGCCAGTGGGTCATACCTTCGGCATATGCACAGTTTTGGAGTTCGCAATCTCCACCGCTTTTTTGGCAATACATACAGAAATGATTACGCTCGCTGAAGATGAGGGTGAGCACGAATTTGCGCGCCTCGCGTACTTTTTCTGTATCGGTATGGATGACCATATTGTTGTTGACCGGCAGGGTGCAGGATGGCTGCATAGTACGCAGACCATCCACCTCAACCAGGCATAGCCGGCATCCACCATAAGGCGTCAGGTTGGGATGATCACAAAGTGTGGGAATTTGGATCTCAGCCTGGCGGGCAGCCTGGAGGACGGTCGTCCCATCTGGGACTTCAATTAATTTTCCATCGATCGTTACATTGACCATTATCAAGCCTCTCTCGTGAGTTCAGGTGTTCGTGTTCGCACTTGTGACCCGGTTTGGATTTTAATTTGCCATCCGTCCGCTCATCGGACAGACGCCCGATGGACAAACTTTCAGGCGGATATGAGCTTCTACCTCGGCTCGGAAATGTTGAAGGATATCATGAATAGGTGTACCGGCTGTCTGACCCAGTCCGCAATTGGAGAGCTGGTATAAATTCTCGCTAATCTTGGCAAGATCATCCAGGTCTTTAAGATTGGCGACACCTTCTGAGATATTTGTTAATATCTCGTAAGCACGCTGGTTGCCGATCCGGCATGGATTGCACTTACCACAACTCTCGAAACGGAAGAAATGCAGCAAAACCTTCGCAAGGTCGACGACACAGGTCTCATCGTTACAGATAAGTAATGCACCAGAACCGAGAGCTACACCGGCTTTGCTGAAGGAGTCGTAGTCCATGGGTGTATCTTGTAGACTGGCTGGGATAATGGAGCCGCTTGAACCGCCCGTCTGGGCTAGCTTAAAGGGTTTGTTGTCCTTCATCCCTTTGGCATAAATGGTGATGACTTCTCGCAGGGTGATACCCATAGGGACTTCGATCAGCCCAGTAACATTGGTATTCCCCAAAATGGTATAGACCTTGGTGCCCGGGCTGGATTTCGTGCCAATGGCTCGGTACCAGGCAGCGCCATTGCGCAGAATGGCGGGTACATTAGCCAGGGTTTCAACATTATTTACGAGGGTGGGTTTTCCCCATAGACCATGAGTAGTCGGATACGGAGGGCGTGAACGGGGTTCACCCCGCTTGCCTTCGATCGACTCGATCAAAGCAGTCTCTTCACCGCAAATATATGCTCCGGCCCCTGAGTGTACGTGAATCTCGAAACTAAAGGCTGAACCGAAGATATTCTTTCCCAATAATCCCATATCACGGGCTTGAAAAATGGCTCGTTCAAGACGTTGGCGGGCTAATTTGTATTCACCGCGGATATAGATGTAACCTTCAGGAGCACCTACGGCATATGCAGCAATCGTCATGGCTTCCAGGATGGAATGCGGATCACCTTCCAATATCAGGCGATCTTTGAAGGTTCCCGGCTCACTCTCGTCAGCATTGCAAATAACATATTTCGGGTCGCCAGGCGCTTTTGAGACGAAACGCCATTTCATGCCTGTGGGGAAACCTGCGCCGCCACGGCCTTTTAATCCAGCCTGCTCTAGCTCGGCAATCACCTGTGGAGGGGTCATTTCGGTCAATACCCGGCCCAAGGCAGTGTATCCATCATGTAAGATGTAATCGTTGATGTCTTCCGGATCGATCAAACCTGCGTGCTCAAGGACTATCCGCTTTTCTGCTGGTAATGTCCCTGCTCTCGCAGATAACCAGGCAATGCGCCCGGTCAGCTCTCGCTGGGGAGCTTGCAGTGCGGATGCAATGCGGCCTTTGAAGAGGTGTTCCTCCACCAGGAAGGCTACGTCCTCAGGTTTGACAGGACCATAAACGATGGCTTCTGGGTAAACAATCACCATTGGCGCTGCGTCTTTGCGACCAACTTCGCCAACCATCGTCATCGAAATTTCATCTTGCAGGTCAAATTTTTTAATTTCTGCTTGGAGGCAGTCATAAACCTGCTGAGCGCCACGTTCCATGCTAACCGGGTCGCTAGAAACCAAAACCATCGATCGGATCGCCTTCATCATCTTCTCCTTACGCGTAGCGGGCCAGGATGTCGGCGACCTGCTCAGGTTGGACGTTGCCGAAGATGTCCTCGTCGATGATGATGACCGGACCAACGCCGCACACACCCAGGCAACTGGTCGTGACGAGTGTCCATTTCCCATCGGGAGAGGTTTCTCCCGAGCAGAGCTGCAGATTGTCCAATAATGATTGCCAGACCTGCCGCCCTCCGGCGACGTGGCAAGGGGCGCTTTCGCAGAATTTCACCACGTGCCGCCCCCGCGGTTTGGTGGAGAGCATCTGGTAGAACGTGGCGACTGAAAAGAGCTGGCTCTTCGGGACACGAAGAAGCCGGCTTACTTCTTCCATTGCTTCCGGTGGTAGGTAGCCGATTTCCTGATTCACGTCACTCAGGATGGGGATTAGCTCGTCGCGGGCCGTCCCATGGCGCTGGACTGCTGTTTGCACCACAGATCTGGCTGTTTCACCTTGTGTGGCTCCAACGGTCATGCTGTTCCTCCTCGAAAGTTACCAAAATGATGATCCTGATTACGAATGGTATCCATGAAGCGAAAACCAACCGAAAGAGATCAATTACCTACTTCACCAAGACTGCATTAAAGTTACAGACCTGCTGGCAAATGCCGCAACGGATGCAAATATCCGGATCAATGACGTGAAGTTTGCGGCGTTCGCCGCTGATGGCACCGGTTGGGCAATTCCGTGCGCAGACTGTGCAGCCTGTGCAGGTTGCTGGTTCGATTTCATAGCGGATCAAGGCACGGCACACTTTCGCCGGGCAGCGCTTCTCGTAGATATGCGCCTCGTATTCCGCCCTGAAATGCTTCAGCGTGCTTTCGACGGGCGTCGGAGCCCCCTGGCCTAAGCCACATAGCGAAGTTGCTCGAATCTGGCGGCAAAGCATTTCCAGGGTCTCGATGTCGCCTTCGCGTCCTTTGCCCTCGCAGATACGGTTCAAAATCTCCAGAATGCGGCGGGTACCGACCCGGCAGGGTGTGCATTTGCCACAACTCTCGTCCTGAGTAAAATCCATGAAAAAGCGTGCGATATCGACCATGCAGGTCTCGTCGTCCATTACTACCAGACCACCGGAACCCATCATACCGCCAGCTTTGACGACGGATTCATAGTCGACCGGTGTATCCAGAAATTGCTCAGGTAAACAGCCGCCCATTGGGCCGCCGATTTGCACTGCTTTGAACCCTTTATCGTCTTTAATACCGCCGCCGACGTCATAGACGATCTCCCGGATGGTGATCCCCAGCGGGACTTCGATCAACCCGGTATGCTTGACATCACCGGCGATGGCGAAGGTTTTGGTACCCTTGCTCTTTTCGGTACCCATGCTGGCGAACCATTCCGGTCCTCGAAGGATGATTTGAGGGACATTTGCATAAGTTTCGACGTTATTGTTATTGGTCGGTTTGCCCCACAAGCCTTTTACCGCCGGGAAAGGCGGTCGGGGTCGCGGCTCACCTCGCTTGCCCTCAATGGAAGCGATCAGGGCAGTCTCTTCACCACAGACAAATGCACCAGCGCCCATGCGGACTTCTAGATCAAAGGAGAAACCCGAACCAAGGATGTTTTCTCCCAGCAGACCGAGTTGGCGTGCCTGGCGGATGGCGATGTTCAAGGTACGTACAGCCACCGGATATTCTGCCCGGCAATAGATGTACCCCCGGTTTGCGCCAACGGCATAAGCCGCAATGATCATGCCTTCCAAAACGGAATGCGGATCTCCTTCGAGCACTCGCCGGTTCATAAATGCGCCAGGATCCCCTTCATCCGCATTGCAAATCATATACTTGGGGCTGTCTTTCACTTCTCGCGCCAACGACCATTTCTTGCCAGTAGAGAAACCCGCACCACCTCGTCCACGTAAACCGGAGCGTAGGACGGTATCGATGACCTGATCGGGGGTCAATTCGCCAAGGACTTTCCCCAGCGCCATGTAGCCATCTTCCGCAATGTAGTCCTCGATATTTTCCGGGTCTATTTTGCCGCAGTTACGCAAGACGACGCGAATTTCTTTCGGTTTAGGAGCGCCAAGCTCCTCATCGACAATCGAGGCGGTTTCTGTTATGAACTTATTGACAATGCGTCCTTTCAGGAAGTGTTCTTCTACCAGAAAGGGAATATCATCGGAGGTCAGACCCGAATAATGCACTCCTTCGGGATATACCATTAGCTCTGGGCCATTTGCGCAACCGCCCAAACGGGAAGTCTCTAATACCTGCACTTCATCGATCAGACCTTGAGATACCAATTCATCTTGTAAGGCATCTTCTACTTCGTGGGCGCCCAGGCGCACACAATCTGGGTCCGCGCAAACGAGAATATGGGAGCGATAATACTTCATGCGAGAATCCTGGAAAAACTATGATAAGTTACGGTTGATCCGTTCAGTCCTGAATAATGTATTCTCTAACAGGCTTGCCGGCGACGACATGCTCCAGCATAATACGCTTGGCAACCTCAGGATTGACTTTCCCGTAGGTGATTTTTTCCTGGTTACCAATAACAACCTGGAGGATCGGTTCTTTTTCGCATAGCCCGATGCAGCCTGTCTGGGTAACCAGGATTCCGGATAGATTATCCTGCTCGATGGTGTCGAGGACAGCTTTCATCGTTTCGCGGGCGCCGGCTGCGATTCCACAAGTGCCCATGCCGATAATGACTCGTGCTTCACCACTGGCTGCTTTCATTTTTCGTTTTTCCAGAGCTTCTTCCCTAACCTTTTTTAGGTCTTCCAAAGATTTTACAGTCACCATTGTCTTTTCTCCTGCATTAGTCCGTAAGTGTATGTGTGATTTGGATGGAAGGGAATGGCTGTGGGGATACTTCAGCTACACCCTCCGCCAGAGTTTCTCGAAGGTAGGCTAATACTTGTGGCTCGGTTACCGGCAGGTCACCCAAAGCGACCATGATGGGCTGGCTGTCAAAGTCGAATTCACGGTCATCCACCTGATAAATGAATCTCCAGCGGATGTGTGGATCTGTGACCAAAAGCGTCAAGTAGGTGGACGGAAGGTCACCCAGTGGCATGCGGTCGATGTGGCTACGCTGGAACTCTACCTGCACGGTGGTTCCACTGCCAGGGATGGATGTGATTTGCATGCTTCCCAGACAGGCTTCCGCTGCCTCCTTGAGCAAAGGTAAACCAAGCCCAACTTTGCGAGTTGTTCGACTGGTAAAGAACGGATCTGTCACTTGTGTAACGGTTTCCGTATCCATTCCTTTGCCGTTATCGACAATGCTCAGACTGAGCCGGTCGAGGTAGGTATTTTCAACGACACGAATTTGCACCGTAGTGGCGCCCGCAGAGATGCTATTCTCGGCAATGTCCAACAGATGCAAAGCGAGCTCTCTCACCGTACCCCTATTCCTGACAGCGGCGGGCCAGTTGTGGAAATTTGTTGGGCTTTGCCCGCCCAATGACCTCTTCGTCCATGACCACCACAGGCGCCTGCGAACAAGCACCTACGCAGCGACAAATCTCAAGTGTCACTTTTCCATCTGCGGAGGTTTGCCCAGGTTCAATCCCCAGGGTTTGTTTGGCTTTTTCGATCAACTGTTGGGCACCTCCAACGTAGCAGGCCGTTCCCATACAAAATTTTATCGTGTGTTTACCGCGTGGTTGGGTGGTAAAGAAGGAATAAAATGAAATTACCCCGTGGATCATGCTCACAGGTACTTTTAACCGCCGGGCAACATAAGTCTGCATCGCCGGAGAGACAAAACCGACCTGGCTCTGTAACTCGTTGAGCACCACCATCGTAGCACCCGGCAAATCCCGGTTTGTTTCCAAGATACGATCGATGACTTCGCGTTTATCAGAGATGACCAGTGGATCTGTTGTAGGAACATTTTCATGTATGGTTATTGCCATAAAAGATATCCAAACCTTTTCTGGATAGATAAAATGCTTATTGTGATTAATTCCACAAGTAGTTTACCTTCTGCGATCGTTTCTGTAAATAATGAATGTCATCGAAATGCACGCAAGTTGTCAACTCGCGATATTACGGATGCGTAAACTGCGCCCACCTTTCCCGGCCAGCCCCAGACGAATTTCGGCCAGGGTGGGGCTCTCCAACCAAAACTCATTCAATCCGAGCAGCTCATCCAAACGATGTGCATCACCACCGACGAGCAAGGGCGTCCCACTCAATTGAGGGTACTTACTGACTGCTTGCGAGGGGGCCAGGTGGCGGGAGATTTCCACAGCCTCTACCGGTATACCTTCTGGCAAAAAACCCAGGTTGGCAATCAATCCAAACGCCGGACGGTCTACGTGAGCGGGAATTGCAAGGCCTCCCATTTGGGATACGCTTAGGATCGCTTCGTCGATGCTGATATCGGCTGATACGATCAACAACCTCTTCACACGCTCGATGAAATCACCGGTTTCATCTACCAAGAACTGTTCACCGAAATAATCCACCTGGTTGGTTAGCAAGGGTAAGCGCTTGTCAACTATTGCTTGCCATGAATCCATTGCAGCCAGGGTGTCGAAGATGCATAGCAAGTGAACCTCTTCCTTGGTTTGTAGCTCCATGCCCGGCAGGATCGTAATCCCGCTTCCCCTGGCAGCAGTCAACATCGCGCCGACGTTACCACTCGCGTTGTGGTCCGTCACGGCGAGAATATCGATGCCGCGCGTGCTAGCCTCATGCAAGATGAGAGGGGGGATCATTTCCACTTCGGCGCAAGGGGAAAGCACAGTATGGGTGTGCAGTTCACAACGGAAAAGCTTCATTGGGGCTTTCTTTATTGGCCCTGCTCATTCCGCAGCCCCATCTCCCACAGTTGACCGGCAATTGCATAGGTGGTTTGCCCAGTGGAGAGTAGGGTCAACCCCTCCTGGTTCGCCTTAGTGATAACAGCAAGATCGGGTTGGGCATCCTCGGTGATGATCACCGCAGAGAGGTCAAGCAAGGCGGCGACGGCAACGATGTTGACGTGAGCCTGTAAGGTGACCCATAGGTTTTTATGTTTGGCGCCCGCCATCACACAACTAAGCAAGTCGGCTGCGTAACCACCTGAGGGTAGCACTGTCGAAAAATCTTTGTTCTGAGTAAGCACCTTAAGGTGCAGCTCGTCGATAATTTCTTGCAGAGTCATATCAGGCTTTCTCCTTCAGATGCGTATAGATTTCTCCAAATGCATCCTCGGGTTGCAATAGAATACGGGTTTTCAACCGAGTTCCTTTCCCAAGGACGGATTCCAGGTTCATCTCGTCCACACAGCGAGCAATATTCACCAGACCCATACCCGCGCCAAAGCCTTGTTCACGGATTTCTTCGGTGGCGGTGGAATAACCCGGCTTCATGGCCAGTTGTGTATCCGCGATACCAGGACCGTCATCGGTAGCTTCCATGGTGATCTGGTGTGGTTCGATTTCCACACGGATAATCCCGCCGTGATCTGTGTGGATGATCAGGTTCATTTCCGCTTCGTAAACGGCGATTCCACAACGCCGGGCAATTAGTGGAGAGGCTCCCAAACGGAGCAGTGCACGTTTCATGTTGCTGGAGGACGTGCCCCCATGAGTAAAATCACGGGGAACGATGTTGTATCTTAAAATCAAGCTCGTTCGGTCGGAGATGATGTCCTCGAACAGGTGGCTGGCCCGGTAGTGTCGGATTTCCTCTGCCTGGTACTCACGCTCCAGGGCGCGGAGTAATCCATAATTGATATCTCCCTTGGTAATAATACCGGCTAACTTGTGGGTTTCATCGACTACCAGCAGCCGGCCTACTTGGGTATGGACGAACAACTTGAGCGCTTCGACAACGGGGTCAGTGCTGCGGACTGTATACAGCGAAGTGGTCATATAGTCGCCAACTGTGGCGCTTAGGTCCATTTCGCGTAGACAACGGATCATATCCTCAATGCTGATCACCCCGACCAGCTTGCCATTCAGTACGACCGGCGCCCCCGAGATGCGCTGCTCGCGGAAGAGCTCAAGGGCATCGCTCATTTTCAATTCAGGCGAGACCTCTTGGGCGTCACGAGTCATCATCCCTTCGATTTTAAGCTCATAGGCGAGTTCTTCAACCCGGGTGATGGTATTAGCTATTTTGTCAGAAAATAGCTCATTTTTTGCTGGATTCTCATCCATCGCAGATCCCATCCGAGACGGGCATTTCTAGGCTAGGTATGCCAGCAGAATACAAGCGGCCGCATAGTTCAAACATGCCGAAAGGTGATGAGAGTAGAGGTATACCCTCATCCGTTGCCAATTGGATCGTTTCGCTGGCAGGGTGCTTGCCCCGAACGAAGATGATGGCAGTCACGTCTGCCATTTGGGCAGTGCGCACGACCTGAGGATTGCATAAACCCGTGAGTAACAAAGCGTCTGGTTGGATCGAGGCGAGAACATCGCTCATCAAATCAGCGCCGCAGCAGCCCTTGATCTCGCGGGTCAAATCGAGACCGCGTGTCAGGACTTTTCCTTCAATCAGAGAAGTGAGTTCGAGTAGATTCATAAAGATAGCTCAAGCATAACAAGTTTGATAAGGTTAAAGGACCGGATGCAATCGGATAAAACTCATCTATATGTATCATCGTTTCCTCGTAAAGATAAGTGAAGAGTATCACAGAGTCAGGGGTGAATTGTCACCAATCCATCGAATGCTGGTCGGAATGTGAAATGTTGCAGATTGCAGGCGGTTATGATAGAATTCCGGT
>JAQTMA010000095.1 GCA_028714615.1 Anaerolineaceae bacterium
CCGAAGGCAGGTAGCCGATCTCGCGGCGGATTTCCGGGCCGCGGGTGGCCACATCCTTGCCGAGAACCCTGGCGCTGCCGCTGGTGGGATGGATCAGGGAGAGCAGCAGGCGGATGGTGGTGGATTTTCCGGCGCCATTTGGCCCAATGAAGCCAAAGATTTCGCCTTCCTCTTCCGCGAAAGAGACATCCACGATGCCGCGCGATTTTCCATAAAACTTGGTCAGATTGGTCACTTCGATGACACTCATACCGTCGCTCCTTTGAAGAATCACTGACGTTTCCCGTTGATTGGCGGGGTCCTAACGGACCGGCAGACCCGATTCAACGTCTAGCCATCGCGGGTTGGCCAGGGAGGCGCGCGCGACCATAACTGGGAATTCTACGCCTATCTGAGAGATTGGACAACGGTGTGAGGTGGATGAGTCGCGGGGGTTGCGACAAACGAGAGATATGGCTTTCTCCGGGGCCCCTCCCAACGATCGACAAAATCAATCCCCCCGGGGCAGTAATGCTCGGAAGCGGAATGACCTTGCAGCCTGGCTAGCAAGGCGGAATAAGAGCGCATCTCGCAGCCGGGCGTGCCCAGGATGGCTGCCAGCACGAGCGCAAACCTAAGC
Source organism: Anaerolineaceae bacterium (assembly GCA_028714615.1). The sequence goes on from JAQTMA010000095.1 coordinate 620, forward strand.
GGAAGCGCGATCAGCAAAAACCAGGCTACGAAGAGAGCCCCCAAGGGCGGAGCCCAAAAACGCCCAAAAACGATCAGGTCCGCCGCGATGGCCAGCCCGGCCAATCCCAACGTCACGAGCTGAGCTTTTTGTCCCCAATGGACGCTCAGTCCCAAATCGATCACATCCCGCATGCTCCAAAACAGCAGCCCGGCCAGGATCCACAAAACGACATTCTCCGGGACCGTCTGCGTGGATACCAGGGATGGAAAGGCCTTTCCAAGGCTGTAGGCACTCTCCAGGAGGAGAGCCCCGAGTACCAGCCTGATCCCACGACCCAGCCACCCTGGTTTCGGCAGTGTGCCGGAAGGGACGTAGGAATTTTCGGGCAGATCCCACCTCCGCAGAGCCTGATTAGGTGTTACCGGATTGCCGGGCACGCAAAACGGCAATACCTAATTATAGGCATTGCTGGGTGGGCGGAAATATCATCGCTTATCTGTTACTCTGGAAATTCCAGATCAGGTTATCCAATTTCCTCAGAGTCAGGTTTGGGTACTCATTGGTTAGTATCCTTGCCGCACCAACGATCCCTAAATGCATATCCCCAACCGAAGATTCATTGCCTGTATCCGACTTGATAAATCTTGCCACCATCACAAACCTTGAAGTCTGTAGCAGCTTGCGATGGACTCATTCTAGTAGTTCATCAGTATGATGCTATCGTTCACCTTCGGCTAGTTCAAAGGATTGCCTGTATATCTGAAAACGGAAGTTCAACAGGAGTGGGTCGCCCGAAAACAGTGACTTTCACGCGAACCTTACCTTCCTTTCGATCAATCAGGTATATCACCCCTTCCATTCCTACGAATGGACCGTCCGTGATCCGAATCTTTTGGCCTAGATACCAGGGATCCTCTTGGGATTGAATCTCATTTTCCATCGATTATCTCCTGACAGGTCGATTGTTTCATTCTCCTATTCATCGGGATTGTACCCATGAGGTTTGACCGTCTACTAGCACGAAAGAGTAAACTCTTAAAAGGGGTAGCTCATGTTTAAGGGCAATCTGCACCCATTACTGTTCTTCCCCCGCCACCATCAGCTTGAAACATTACATAGATACAGCCGTACCCAAGCGAAAGCGTGGGGCTAACCGTCCCTTGTGGACCGGGTGGTCGGAGATGGTCTGCCTGTCCATGCGGGCGAGGAGGGTGGCATCCGTAGGGATAGCACGGCGGATGGTAATGCGTGGAGGGGTCATTTGGGCACTCATGAAATTATACAATTTCGTTTCAGAAGCGATGCTGTGGGGAAGTTTTCCGCTCTTACTGCGTAAACGTAGGTTTATAAATTAACTCATATCCCATTTTCCGTAAACTTGCGTACATTGGTGCATATTTTGCTAAGTAACCTATAAATAAAAATGCCTTACTAACACCATATTTGTTTTTGAGGTATAGCCTAAATTTCCCGAAATGCAAATCCCAACCTAATGATTGGACCCCCAGATTCAAGTTTTGGCTGTCAATGAAAGCGTATATGATCTCGTTTTTTTCGCTCATCTACCCTACCCTCTAAGCTTAATTTCATAGTCCCCTGCTAAAGTTTCTTCGACATATTCCTTTTTCATTAGCCTATCCGATCGCCGGATTACACTGGAAGCCAAGTATTGCACTTGATGCTAGGTTAATTAAGAAATCCTAAAGCATTGGCTATTCTTTGTCAAAACTCATGAGCTATTTTGCTCGGACAGTAGACTTAACTTTTCTGTTCTGATCATCAAAATTACACCATTTATCAGGCGGAAGGGTATTGGAATAGATATCTGAATCAAGCAGTACGAGTTGGCTATAAAGCATATGCTTGGATGGTTTCCAACGCTCTTCTTCTCTTCTCTAGTTCTTCGTTTAATGAAATTTACAGTAAAGTAAATCCCAATAAAGCCTACAACTATGTTCCAAAAAAACCTGACACCCAGCCTGGTAAGAATAAGGTTTTCACCACGAGCTCTAACCAATCAATTAGTTGTCTATATAGTACATAGAGTGGGTCCTTGGTATCCTTAATATATTGCGGTTGTACTTGATAATTGAGCATTTCGGTGAAAACGCACAGTTAAGCAGAGCATATCGCACAGTAGAGGGGAAAACAGGCTGGTAGGGTAATTGTAAATCAGATGTTCGGCATGGACCGAATTGGAGAATGGAGCTTTCGTTGAGACTCCCCGAGGAGCTGGAGCCAGTAGGTCCCAACACTACGATATTGAGATGACTACAAATCCAGACGCATTGGCTCAGTTCGAGCATTTGCCTGCAGTCCAGCCCACGCGCAGGAGACAAATCCAACACCTCGGGGGCAGCCTGCATGGAGAATGCGTGATGGGTGGTAATGGAGGGATCGGTCACGATGTTTGTCCACGAAATTATACAGACAAGTTTTAGCAACGACTCTCAAGCAAAGCCTTCATCTTTTACCGAAAGTGCGTCGCTGTATGTTTAATACCCTCTTTATGTCTACCCCCTGATTTTATCCTAACGATTCATCCGCTGAACACAGGCTGAACTATAGTATATCCGAACCTTTAGGAGACATCCTGGTAAACCATCTATGCCAAGCCTGAACCAGCAGAGGGTTTGTACATTTTTTCACCATACTGCCTTGGAGATCGCTCCATTTTCTTCTCCTTGCAGCCTCTTCACCAAGAATTATCCAGAGGTTTTGCCAGGCTTGGGGAATATTAAGTTGGTTTGGTATGATCATCAGTTGTTCTTTCGTCAAGGCATTTTTTGTTAACTCTGTAGACCACTTTAATAGGTCAATAAAAACTTGATCAAACTCGCTTTTTGAAAGAACCAAAGAATCACTGTTCTTGGGAACTATAACGGGTTCTATACCAATTCCATGGTCCAATTGTTTCTGATAAAGATGCAAACTATCGCTAAAATGAATGTATGTTCCTATTTCCACACCTAGCCATCCAGCCATTATTTCCTGAAGAGTGGTGAATTGAACAATATTGTGGGGTAGTCCCAAAAATAGATCATTACTTCGCATAATCTGTGCCCATTCAAGTTTATTATTCCTGATCTTTAATAATGAAACGATATTACATGGAATATCTGGATCAACGGGAGATCCATCTTCATTCGGGAAATCTATTCTTCCATCCCAAAACTGCAATACTACCTGTCTACAATCAGGATTGTTAGATAATGCCAGAAAGGCTCTTTCTAGTTGATCAAAACCGAGATTGTTCCGCAGTCGATACCCATATGATCCGTGGTAATACTCACCTTCTCCGGAAAAAGAGGGCAGTTGTGTATTCCAATAATTTAGGAACTTTGCATCATTCTTACCCGCCAGAATCCATAATACCTCAGCTATTGCGAATGCGGGATTCATTGCGGGTTGGCGGCTTAGCACCCACCGTTGACGCGGGTCTTGGATTTGTAATAAACAATGAAGAAGTTCTCGGGTACTTCCACCCCTTCCCGCCTGTGCTCTATATCGAGTTTCTTCAATTATTTTATTAAATGAATTCTGCCAGATCTCATCCGCGGAATTTCCCTGGAGAATGTACATGATCCCCCCTTGCTTGCTGAATTCGAGTATTAATCCCCCATTTTGGGGGATACCAATACTCGATCGGTTCTGGATTTTTCGTATAGAGTTGCTTGATTTTTTTGCGATCACTTTTGCCCTTAATGTCCGGATGGGCTACCCGGGAATACTTATCTGTTTCACAAAAGAGGTTCTGGCAATCTATCAACTGAAGTCTTCGCCCCCAAAGGGTCTGAAAATCTAATCCAAGTCGTGCGAACTCTTCTTCCTGTCGGTCTGCTACTAAACGGATCAAATCAATTTCACTAAGTCCCCCGAGCACTTGAAAACACTTGCAAATTCCTTCCTTAGCGCCTGGTCCTGGTATGACAAATTCAAATTCAGAATAGCTAGTTAGTTCGCTGTAATTAATGTCTGTAATATACTGATAGGCTAAGAAATCTCCGATGAGTTCATAAGATCTAAGTAACTCAAACCCTTGTTTCATCGTCCGCGTGTCTGTTAATCGAGCTGGTACCTCGTCTCGGATCATCTTCTCAATCAGCTTTAAGAATACTCGGTGCTTTTTTGAGTATCCCAATTTAGCTGATCCTGAAGGCATAATATAGGCAGCGGAGAATATTTTTACATGAGAGTTCATCGCTCTAGTTAAGATTTCGTCAAATTTCTCAAATGAATAATCCCGATATGTAATCTCCCCGATTTCCTTCAATAAAATTTCCCAGGTGTTAATTTTATTAAACACCTTGAATAATAGTGTGCGGAAAAATAATTCCTGGGGGGATTGGTCTCCCTTATAAATCACATTTTTTATTAGGTACTGACTTACGCGGTCAGATGCTCGATATGCGTTGGTAAATTTGTGTTGAGCGAGAATCGGATCATCTGTCCAAGGAGCTTCTATCTGATTAAATTTTTTATAAAATATTTCCTGTCGCTCTGCAGCAAAACGCCAATAAGTATCATATACAATAGTAGGTACAGCAGGGCTTAGGGTAGAGAAGAATAAAGGGGCTACATCTATTAGGGGGAGATTGGATTTTCCATCTTTCTTTTTATGAATAGCAGGATTCAATCTACCGTTCGATTCTTGATTACCTTTCTTAGTCCCTCTCCTAATGTTTTTTTGAATATGCGGAGAAACGTCAAACAAAATCTGATTTCGGGGAGGTATTATTTCTTGGACACGATCGATTACCTGTTGAGCGACAACTTTAGAAAATTCGTCATTTTCTATGATTTCGACCGGATGGTTAACTAATTCTAGCTCTGCAAGATTCCGATATTCCAGTTTTAGTGCAGCCCACATTTCAGGATGCATGTCCTCACGCATAGAGACAGTACGATCAATGAGAAAAACAATCGCCGGCTTATATTTACCCCAGAATAACCGTTCCAGATCTATTATTGCCTTTAATTGATCAGGATTTATATTACCGACTAATCCATAGACCCAAGTAGACCACCAAAAACGATCGAGGATTATACTTATTCCGGTTTGCAACGAGGGAATGATCCTCCGTTGAATGGTATCTATATGAGCAGCAACATGAAGAAGCTGACGGCTTCCCTCATACATCTGATGAATATCATATTGTTCTGGGTGATGATGAATCTCATAAATATGAGAACCCAGGGTACCTGGTTCACGACCCGGAAATGATAAATTTTCTACGAGAATTCCTTGAGAATCCAGACTTTCTCGCAGCCTTTTGACCAAGGTTGTTTTTCCAGTCCCGTCGGGACCTTCGAAAACAATCAGAGAGCCTGGTGGAGGAGGAATCTTACCATTTTTAGCCCCCATTGATGGTCTCCGTGAGATCGTCTACCAAATCCCTTGCTTCAGTTTTGGATATGCTTCCTAGCCTAGCTTTCATCGCAAAGCAGATAACACCATGTAGAGAAACCTCCATTTCATGTGCCATGAATGATCCTAATCGGTACAGTCCTAGATAATTCCCATAAGCTCTGTCGAATATATATTGGCTAGCATAAACTCCCGTTATTGTCATCTTATGCTGATCATCAACGCAAAAAAGAACATGTTGTAAACATGGAAATCCTCTCTGGCGCTGATCAGTGTGGTCCAGAAAGGGGTTAAATATTGATGCTTGTAAAGCACTCGTCCGATGATTTCCTATTGTATAAGTATGAATAATATGGTCAAGTTGGTTGTAAATGGGGGCGTCTTCTTCTGCACTCATCGGATATCTGATCAAACGTTCAAAGTATGTACCATTCCTATTGAGCGGTGAGGAATCCTTAATATGCGGGAGGGACCTTTGATATCGCGCAAACAATTCAGATCGATCTATCCCTCGATTCCAGTATGATCCAGGAAAAATAGTATTGGCAGTTGTGTGGCATGTACCTTTCCCAGATGAGATCAAACTTGCATCCAGTTGATTTTGTACAGTCTGAATGGTGATTTCTCGGTCACCATCAACACCAATATTAACAATTAAAGGTGTTAATTCTTCAATACCAGGTTCAATCAATACACGCATGACTTCGAGCCAGGCATGGGAAATATCTGCCGCTTCAATTGTTTTCATTTGCCATCTTGTCCTTCATTGTCATCAGTTTCATCTTCCAAGTATCGGAAAATGCTCCGGCCTTGATAGTTCTTCTTGCTAACCCGGACGTACACACTCCACCCGTTATCAGCACGGGTCAATCTTGAAATTCCAGGTGTAAATCCTTCAAAAATAATGAGACCCTCGCGATTATCGGTTACGTTGACCGATGTTCCTTCCATCTCAACACCCACTGGGACCACAAATAAATCGCTGACCTGAATATCGACAGCTCTCGAGGTCCAATAGGAATCTATCATTACGAGGTTTTTATCAACTTCATGCCCCAAAACCATCTTCCTTATTTTACGAGGAGTGAATTTTTGAAGATTTTCCAACTGTATTGTGGATATGAGTTTTAATCCGAAGTGCATATGCGTAATAAGTGTTGAATATCCTATACCAATCCAGTTCGCAATTCTATAAAACTCTAAGGGGACACATTGATCGATGTGGAAACCTCGAAGATGGAATGCCTGGATCAATAATGACTTTGGCATTAAGAAGTAGCCACCAAACGTATCAGCCGAGAACTCAATCGGGTCGAATATCCTCTTATCTGTTCGGTCAGAAATTAACTGGTCGATTTTTCCCCCATGCTTTAAGATGTGATGTCCAAGCTCATGAGCGCAATTGAAGAATTGGCGTCCAGGCGGCCGGAGAGAAGATAATATAATTATTGGAACCCGATTTTTTATCACATACATAGCTTCCATGCTAGCGATTGGATCAAATCGCACCTCGATCCCTAAATTAGTTGCAATTTGGTAAATGTCAAATGTTTCCGTCAGATTAATTCCCAGCGATTGACGGGTCTGTAAAGCAAGGGCAAGGGATTCTTTGGCAAGATTTTGCTTAGTTATTAAGCTCATGGGTAGTTATTTTCCCTGGAAGCACGTAGTACTTTCAATATTTCTAACAAACGATCAAGGTCATCAGTGCGAAGTTTACTGAGTTCTCTTGCAGCTAGTTGAATTTGATCTTGATTCTCATCTACGTTAGTCGGATTGTTCCCAGCCAACCAATCAAATTCGACATTATACAGTTGGCTAAAAGTTTTCAATTCTTGAACTGATACATTTCGTCTCCCTGCTTCCAGTTCAGATATCGAAGGCCGGTGGAGACCCATTATTTTGGCGACCTGACCTTGGGATAAGCCAGCCAGCTCGCGTGCCATTCGTAATCTTTGCGCTACCTGGAGTTTAATCTCCTCGTCGTTACTCATTTTTTTCCTTTTTCTGAACTAAATGGCTCAGTTGATCAGCAATATTTGAAATACTACTAGGCTGCTGTGATTCTATCCATTTCAATTCACCCGGTTTTATGGATATTCCTAATTGATCTGCTAATAATGCATCTGCCTCCAAAGAATTGAGACTATCAAACCCTGGCAGGTCGCTTAGTGGGCACATAGCGCTTGTTAGTTCGGGTATGGGAATCCCACCGTATTCCAGAATCTCAGAGATTACATTCATGACCAGATCGCTGAACCCCTCTTCCATATCGCGCCTCCTATCTTACGCATGGTAATAATATCTTACCATGTTATTGGTATTAACGCAAGAGATATTAATAATTTCATCAATAATAAAAGGAAATTGACTCAAGGAAAAAGAAATCTAGAAGTCATCTCAAAAATACCCTCAGCAGGATGAGGATGCAAGCTAATTGAACCAAGCCAAGGAAGTTTTCAGCTTTTCGCTCATAACGGGTCGCCACCCGCCTGGAATTCTGCAACCAGGCATTCAAGCGTTCAATCTTCCAGCGGTGCTTGTATCTCCTCAACTTGCGTCCATCCTGTGTTTTAGGTTTGGCACGGTTACTTCGGTGAGGAGCGATCATCTCAATCCCTTCATCCCGAAGCTTATTATCCAAGGGATCGCTGTCGTAAGCACGATCCCCAATCAATCTCACAGGTTTGGCTGCGACAAATCGAGATGTGAGAGTCGCTTCCACAAGGGTGACTTCATGCGGCGAAGCACTTTCCAGGTAAACGGCGATAGGAAGACCATGGCGGTCTGCCACTGCCATGATCTTCGTACCTTTGCCCCACTTGGTCTTTCCAACTGCCCGCCCCCTTTTTTAGCGGCGACAAACATGCCGTCGATAAATCATTCGGACAAGTCGAGTTTCCCGCGGTCTTTCAAGTCGTCAGCCAGCGAGGTCAACATCTTCTCTAATACGCCCTCGCGTCGCCATTCCTGGAAACGTCGATGGCAAGTGGCCGGAGAGGGATACCGGTCAGGTAAATCTTGCCAAGCTGCGCCGGTACGCAGCACCCAAAGTATGCCATTCATTACCTCTCGCTTATTAATGCGCGGTCTCCCTTTTCCATCTTCACGGACTGCTTTCACCGGAATAAGAGGTGAAAGGATTGCCCATTGCTCATCTGTTATGTCCATAGGTCTCGCTCGTTCTTTGAGTTTGACCTATTTTAACCGTTTTTGAGATGACTTCTAGCAAATCCACACACTGACTAGCATTCGGAATTAAGCCAACACTCCAGGAATCTTGCGAACCTTTTCCACCAAGCGCCGGATGGCATCCACAACCTGAGCGGCATATTCTGCCTGGGTGAGGATGGAAAGGTGGGTTGCCCCGGGGACGATGAGCTGCTCGCTTTGCGAGGAAAGCTGGACCAGGTCCCTTTGCAGTCGCTGGTGCAGCGCGTTCACCTGTTCGCCAGTCATGCTGCCGATTTTCCCTGAACCGCTGACACTGTTGCCGGCGGTGACAACGATTAGAGGCGTATCACCGAGCGTACGAGGCACTTCCGATTGCGGCCCCAAATAGAAGCGGTGCTGGGTAACCTCAGCCAGCATGGTTTCATGATGTTTCGGCTGGCTGGCAACGGCTAAGAAGACATTGAGATCTTCTTTGGATAACGATTTGGCTGCGCTCCCCAGGCTGATCTTGGTCAACTGTTTGCCCAGGCCCAGCCGTGATACGAATTTTAGCAGGCGCACCCCCATGGCTGCCCGGCTGACCATTTTGTCAATGTCTGGGTAGGAATCCCACTCGTCCACATGGTTCGCATCCACCAGGACAACCCCGGCGACTTCTTCAGGATAAAACCCGGCGTAGATGCGGGTCAACAGCCCGCCAAAGGAATGTCCAACCAATACGTATGGGGGTTGAAGGTCGAGGCTGCCCAATAATGCTTTTAATTCGGCCGCCAGGTTGATCGGCTTGCGCGGGTTCGGGCTGAAATCACTCCATCCCTGACCGGCGCGATCGTAGGCCAATACCCGGGTAAAAGCAGACACTGCCGATTGGATGTGAGAATACTGCAGAGCAAACCCGCCCAGGGCTGGCTCGAGAAGGACGACCGGCGCCCCTTGTCCACACACCAGGGCATGCAGCCGGAAACCGCCGATATCCACCATCTGTCCTGTCGGAATGACTTTAGGGTGAGAAACCATTTTGGCCTCCTGGATGACTGTGATCCCCTGGATGATTGTAAGACGATTTCAAGCAGAAGTACAAGAATTAAGATCAGATAGGATTAGCTCAAATGATCGTAGGTTTTTAGTGGGTACGATACCTAAAAAAAGATACTTCCGATTGTCGATGGCAGGGCTTTCGGAGAAGGATTGACGCCCATACGGACGAGGAAGGAGAAATTAGCAGGGATGGCTCGGTGGATCAAGGTAGAGGGAGGGGACATTGGGTTTGTCTCTTGCCTAGAAGCTATGGGGGCGATTCAGACCTTAACCCTACGGTCTGACTGACGGGGCAAAAAATCCCTTGCAGAACCTCCTAGAACGTAGACATTGTTTTCATCATCTTTTCTACTTTACCTCAATCAGGAGAGACATATCCGTTTCAACCTCTCCAAGCCGCCTGTTGTAGACGCTTACTATTTCTTGAAGGACTCCGAAAAAGTCCTTCTTTTCTTCTATTGCCAGTTCAATAATATTTAAAGCGACGAAACTTTCGATGGAGATAATGGTCAATTCCTTCTCTATTCCCTCGTCTTCTGCAAGCGTTTTGGCCTTGTTTTCCTGTTCACCAGGGACTAGCAGAATAGGGAATCTACCGGCCCGAATATTCGCAGCGCACTTTTGAATTACACTTCTCCCTGGAGAAGCAGTTACATGATAGATATTTTGGGAAATGGCAAAATCCCCTTCTCGGGCTGTTTGTACATCGGCAGCATGTGCAGGGTGATTTGGAATAGCAATGTCTTTGAAGCGTCTTTCTAGTTTCGCCCCAATTAGATGTTGTTCGACCACTCCGCCAGAACGAGATTTAGCATTTTCAACGATCAGATGCACCCATGCTGTTGGGGCTTGCCTTCTGTCAAAGTCAAATTTCAGGTTTTGACGTTTGAGCCAATCAAGCGCTTTATCAGAAAGCGATTTCGCAAGTTCAAGAAGCAGGTTATCCCTTTCCTCTTCTGCAAGAGGGCATAGTTTTTCACCCCATTCAAACGCTTCAAAAAGTCGTTGACCATCCTGATGGACTTGTCTCGTAGTGGCTTCTTTGAGGTAATTCCGAGGGATTCCGTACCGCTCTAGCACAGCACCCAAACCCGAACGAGCTCCTTTTATTTCACCACCAGGAGAAATCACATCCGTTTTTAATGCAGGACAACTCCCTCGTAAATGGTCGATTACTACCAATCCAACCCCAATTGTATTACGCGAAAGTTTTCCCCCCCGAATACATGATGCTAACCAGTTTTCTAGCACGTTACGACATTGTTCTTCTACGGATTCTGAAATTTCGTTCATTGACTTTGCTCCTTGTTCAGCGCCTGCCTTATGCTTGTGGTTATTGTCCGCCTGACCCCTTCATCGGCGATTTCATGCTCCCATATTCTGATAACCGTCCATCCCTCATCGGCCAGTCTTTTGTTGTGTATTTTTGTTAGTTCAATATTCCTGTTTATTTTTCGAACCCAGTATTCATGGTTCGTTTCGGGAAGTTTCCTCTTGCACACAGGACAACCATGCCAAAAACAGCCGTCAATGAACAATGCTAATTTTTCATAAGGGAAAACAACATCCGGCTTCCCTTCAATATCGATTGCGTTTTTTCTCCACCCCTTAACTCTCATTCCGGCTAACTTGGCAAACAACCGCCGTTCAAGGCGAGTGCCCTTGCCTTTCACAGCTTGCATGGTCCTTCGCCGGTCTTCTGGCTTTAAGTTATCTACCATAAATACGGACAACAACTGCATCTTCGGAAAAATGGTTTTCCACCAATCGGTTTAGTACGTTTTTCCCAATCCACGTAATGACCGGTACACAGACAGCATCACCGAAGCCTGTCAACGCTTGTACACCGTTCACATTTATCGGATAGCGGTCTGGGACGCCTTGCAACCTCGCGTATTCTCTGGGGGTCATTGTCCGCATCTGTACACGACCGAAGCCAGCCTTTATCACAAATTGCTTTCCACTCCCTCCGACTGCCGTTCGAAGGCACCCCGCCAATTCATCATTTCTGACTTCAGCCCGCTGCATGCCATTTCTTCGTCTTCGATAGAATGTCCTATAAGCGTATTGATCGTTTTGAGCAAGCTGAATAACCCTTTCATAGTGGGACTTATCCATCATTGCAAGGTGTTTACTTACCTTTTCATCAGACCACCAACGTTTATCTTTCTCCTCAATATCTTCGATAATCTCGCCAAGGCCGCGCTTTTTCAATGGAGGTGGTTCTGGTACCTCGTTGTAACACCATTTCAGGTCAATGTTAGACAGGATGCTTTCTCTCAGAATGTCAGGTAAAAGCGCTTTGGACCGAGACAGTATTGACATGGGATCGGTCCCAATTTTTGCTTTTGTCCCGACCAGAAAAACTCTAAGTCGACTTTGGGGAGTGAATCTCAGTGCATCCATTGTGAATACATCGCAGGAATAGCCCAAATCATTCAATGCCTGGACGGTGATTCGGAAGTCGGCTCCATTATTGGAATGTAGCCAACCAGGTACATTCTCCACCATGACGATTGGCGATGCTAATTCCCCTTGTGCTTTTAGAACGTTAATGAATCCCCAAAAAGCGCTTGAATGCTTCCCATTAACGATTCCGTTCATATTACCGGCAAGGGACAGGTCAATACATGGGAATGAACAAGTTGCCAAGGTAGTGTATGGAATCGATGAGGTATCTATCTTGAAAACATCCTCAACAATATAATGTTGATCATCTGGGAAGAATGCCTTATACATCTCATGTTTTTTTTCAGCAAAGTCATTGGCATATGCGACTTTCCAGCCGCAAGCCTCAAGCCCCATTCTAACCAATCCTATTCCAGCAAAATACTCGGCAACAATTAATTTCACAAAAAAATCTCCAGAGGCAGCAGTGTAGAATTAAATTGAATTATACGACATGCCAGCCTGGGCTATGTGGAACGGCTCGCTCATATTTGGGGTTAGCCAGCGAGCGAACCTCTATCTGAATACAATGATTGAAGATGGTCCTTTCATCTGGGGCTTTAGGTGCGAAAAAAACGATTTGGTAAAATGTGCGGAGTAAGTAATTGAGTCTCAATGTCAACCAATCATCTAAAAGAACAACTTCAGGCAATTGCCCAAAACAATTATCTTCTCCCTGAAAACATTCAGGCTTTCCCGTTGGCGCTCGATATGTTGGACCAGATCGGTTCTCCGGATAGCGAACTGCGGGATGACCTGATCTATTCTTCCTCCGCCACCTGGATATTAAGATTGCACCTATTCAATGGTGACCAATTGAGACAGCTTTTGTCGATCGCTTTGGATGATCAACATCTTTTCTATGCGATTGGCGAGACAAATACAGATTCTGTTTTCACGCGATAGTTCTCTGTTTTACTCCTTCCCCTCATCCTCATTTCCCATCGCGAGAGACCCTTTCTCAAGAATGTTGAATTACAACAGACGAAAGAAGCGTTGATTCGTTACCTTCGGCAAGAACAGGATTTACGGGGATATGTAGAAGGAAAAGGTTGGGCGCATGCAGTCGCTCATGCCGGCGACGTATTGGATGATTTAGCGCAATGCCGGGAGATGGGATCATCGGATTTGCTGGAAATTCTCTGTGCCATATCTGACAAGATGAGCGCAGATGGATCTCCTTACGTTCATGAAGAAGATGAACGGATGACAACCGCCGTGATGAGTGTTTTGGGCCGAAAGATTCTCGATGACGCAGTGATCGAGAAGTGGGTACAGGAATTCGCTGCAGTGATTCAAGGAACAAAACGATCGCCCAGCAGCTATCGGCGACTGAATGGCAAGAATTTCTTGCGGAGTTTATATTTTCGAATGCACAAAGAGAATAGAAATGAAACTATGATCCAAACCGTCTATGAGGCATTGAAGGAGATCGGTTCCTAAGCAATTCATACCCCAAAAACACCCTGCGCGTCCGATTGGGCGCGCAGGGTGTTTTTGAATCAGTCATATCAGTTCTTCGCTGGCGGCACGACCCGGTAATCTCCGAGGCTGTTCCACTCCACGCTTCTCTATCTTCCCTTCTTGATCTCCTCGCGTATGCGGAGCGCGCAACGATTCAAGATCGGGCATGCAAGGCGGGTTCGAGCTGGGCGGCGTCCACCGGAGCGTCCTTCCAGACCGGGTCGCGCAGCAGCAGGAGCACCACCCCCGCCAGGACCAGCATCCCATAAATGCCCGCTCCAAAACTCCAGATCGCGTCTGCGGGCGTGTAGATCATGCCGGCGAAATAGTTGGCGGTTTGGTCGATGATGGCGTGCATGAAGGCCACCAACCAGATGCTGCCGGTCTTGAACATGGATTGCCCGAGCACAACTATGCGGGCCGGCAGGCGGAATAGTTCCAATCCCGGGCAGTCTCGCCCATCATTTCCAGACCCAAACAAGAAATCCACTCCCCAGGGTATGCGGCCCAACTCGTCCTTGACATTTCCCCATAAAAGATGTATTCTATAAACAGGTTTGCACCATAGACCAGTTTATGCGTTTTCTATATCAGCATCCTGTTCCTGCGGAGATACAGCCATGAAAAAGAACTTTCCCGAAGACCCGGTGGCCCGCTCCCGGCGGCGGGCAATCCAATACCAGCACGTGGACGGCGGCTATGAGTTTACTTTTGGTGGGGCGATCCTGCTCATGGCCGTCTGCTTTGCGATCGTCGGCCAGTTTGCATCCGCCAACTCATTTTTCTCCAATAGCTTGCTGCCCTTTGCTCCTCTGGTGGTGTTTGTCGGGGGAGGATATCTCATCGATTTCCTGGTTCAACGCTTCCGGATGCGCGTCACTTATCCGCGCACCGGCTATCTTACCTACCAGAAACCCCAGCCTCTCAAGCGATCCACGCGTTGGGCGATTCGGATCGGCATACCGCTTCTCACCGTGGTCCTGCTGGTAATCACCTTCTTGAATCGTGCAAGGTTTCCAACGGGAAATCAGGATTTCGCATCTGCGCTGATGCCATCTTTTTTTGGACTGCTGTTTAGCGGACTTTGGGTGGTGATTGGTTGGAAGGTCTCGGTACCGCGCTTCTATCTGACTGCCGCCGTTACTTTGCTGGTTAGCGCGGGGCTTTTCCTCAACGGTGTGGGCGGCAATACCGCCTGGGCGGGGTTAC
>JAQTMA010000096.1 GCA_028714615.1 Anaerolineaceae bacterium
GGTCGGCTACGGATGGTTTTTCCGAAAACGCCTGGTTGAAGATCAATCTGCGCTTGCCACCAAGCATAACCGTCGGGCAGGTGAGCGAGCAATTGGAAGCCAGCAAGGCAGATGGCTCCCTGCAGTTAGGGGAAAGCATTGCCGCCTACCGGGCAGAGAAAAACACGCCCATTGTCCGCGGCTTTTTGGCTGCGGTGCGTGGCGAGGGGGGTGAGCCGGCATTTACCTTAAAAACCGGCACCTCGGATATGAACCTGGTTGCACCGGTCTGGCAGTGCCCGGCGGTGGCTTACGGCCCGGGCGATTCAAGCTTGGACCATACCCCGCAGGAGCATATTTCTTTGATTGAATACCAAAAGAGCATCCGGGTGTTGGTCCGGGTGCTCGAACAGGTAGAAAGTCTTTTCACAGGGTAGGGGGCGGTGGTTTTAAGGATTACTTCTTTAAATGATAGGGGACCTCGATAATTACTCGCTGGAAGCCAACCTGCCGCCGCCGGTACAGCAGCGCGGTACGGATCAACCAGGCAGACTGGTTATGCAAGATAGCTTGCCACCAGCGATGGGGAATAAACTCCGGCAAGATCAGCACAGCGGATTGGCCGTCGTTGTGCTCTCGATCCGTCTTATCCAGGTAATCCAGGAGAGGGCCCACGAGGGAACGGTAGGGCGAGGGAATCACCACCAGGGGGACGTCTGGCCACCATTCCGCCCATTCCTGGCACACCTTTTTACTGGCCCCGGATTCCAGTTCAATATACACAGCGGTTACCTGGCTGCTGATCGAGCATGCGAAAGCAACGGCATCGACTATCCCGCGATGCACGCCGGAGATGGGGAGGACGATGCGGGGAGTGGGCGCCGGTTTCAGCGAGGGTGGCAGCCCATGCAGGGAAAGTTGGAGTGCGACCCGGCGATAGTGAGACCTGATGCGCAGGAACAATGTCACGATCAATGGGATGAGCAGGATCGAGATCCAGGCGCCTTGGATGAATTTGCTGAACCCAATAATCAAGAGGGCTGAAGCCGTTACAGTTGCCCCCAGTCCGTTGATACCGGCTTTCAATTGCCAACCTCGTTCTCTGGAGCGGAGCCAATGGATCACCATCCCGGTTTGCGAGAGAGTGAACGCCAGGAACGCCCCAATCGCGAAAAGAGGGACCAGGGAATGGGTGTCCCCATTAAAAATCAGGATTAACCCGGCGGTTGCAACCGCCAGGATGCCGATCCCGTTGGCGAATACCAGGCGATCGCCCAACCCGGTAAACTGGCGTGGCAGGAAGCGGTCCTGGGCTAGAATGGCGGCTACCCGCGGAAACCCTGCGAAACTGGTATTGGCTGCAACCGCCAGGATCAGCAAGGTGGAGCCTTGCACCAAATAATATGCGGCGCCAGTCCCCAAGAGCCGGTGAGATAATGCCGAGAGGATGGTCTCATCTGGACCGGCGATCACCCCCAGGAACTGGGTCAGCGCAATACTCCCGATAAACAGGAGTCCCATGAGCAAGCCCATCCAAAACAGCGTTGTTTGGGCGTTCTTCACTTGAGGGGGTTGAAATACCGGCACCCCGTTGCTGATTGACTCTATTCCGGTGAGGGCGGTGCAGCCGGCGGCGAAAGCGTGCAAAATGAGGATAAGGGTCAGCGGCTGTATTGCTGAAGGGGCCACGGCAGCCAGCGGCATCGGGCCTTCACGCAGCAGGCGCAGTCCCCCATAGGCCAGCATCGGAAGGTATGTGAACAAGAATAGGTAGACCGGGATCGCCATGATCGTGCCGGTCTCGCGCAGGCCGCGCAGATTGGCCAGGGTGATAAGCAGGAGGATCCCGAGCGCCAGGGGTACCCGATACGTCCAGAGAGCCGGGAATGCTGAGGCGATCGCTGCTACTCCTGCCGTCAGGCTAACTGCGGCAGTTAATATGTAGTCGATCAACAGCGCCGCCGCCGCCGCCAGCCCGGGGAGCGTGCCTAAGTTTTCACGAGCGACGACGTAAGAACCGCCCCCGGAAGGATAGCCGCGGATGGTTTGGGCATACGACAGCGCCACGATCACCAGCAGCGCGGTAATCGCTACCCCAATCGGGAATGAGAAACCGAGTCCAATAGACCCGGCGGCTAACAGCCCCAGGTAGATTTCCTGGTTGGCATAAGCGATCGACGATAATGCATCTGGTGAAAAGGCTGCCAGAGCACGGATCTTGTTGAGCCGCTCACCCACCATTTCATAGGTTGGCAGCGGTGAACCGATGATCAGGTCTTTGAGGTGATTGAACAAGGAGCGTTCCTATAACCGTCGGCCGGGACTATCCCGCCAGGATCGACAGTTACATTATAGGCCTGTATCCGAATTTTGGATTTGCTTTTTTGGGGATTTCAGTCAACCCCACGGCGATTCTCCATGAATCAGGGGTTTGTGTTTTTACCGGAATGGAGTATGATTCTAACCTAACGAATTTGCGTCATTCTAGGGTTTTTAGTTCCGCCAATAGAAAGCAATCAGTGGTCTCTTGATCAATCGACAGGTGAGCTTGGCGTTATTGCACCGGGCAGGCATTTCCATGACGCTGGTCAAGCAATATGCGCTGTTGTCCACCGCGCCCAGGAAAGTCGCAACTTATATTTAGCTAACGGTGGAAACCGGTAAAAAAGGAGATAACATGTGGATCGAATATGTGCGGGACGGCCTGAAGAAAGGTCAACTGGTATTTCGGCGTTCGGTTATTGAAAAGCTGATGGAGGAGGTGGATCACCTCAAGACAACTCAAGGCGACAATGCCGAAGTGGCTACATTAAAACATGAGTTGGCGGTAGCCAAGAAGCAATATCGCGATCTGAACATCCGCTTGCACCAGGTGAAAGCTGTTCATTTGGACAATGAGACAGATGAACGCAGTCTATCGTGATAAATTTCCCACTAAGCTAATCTTATCGATATTGGATGTTTGCGCCGGTTACCCACACGAGCTCCACCATCCAGATCGACTTCGCTGCCCTTGGGCTGCAGAGCATGGCCGATAAGAGCTGGTGGTTGTCAGCAACGGACAGTCTCGGCCGCCTGTTTTAGCCGCTCAAAAACCGCTGGGGTCAGGTCAAAATGGAGTACCTGGGCGACGACCTGGGTCCATCCGTGGACAAAATAGAGCCATCCATCTTCAACCACCACCTTCCGGCTACCAACTTGCGCTTCAGCCTGGTGCAAAAAGTCCAGTTCGCCGCGATAGTTGAACTCCCAGGCGATGCTCTTCATCGGGAACTTGCCGTTCCAGGTGATCGGAGACCCAGGCGTATCTTTGCCCATCCCGGTCGCATTGATGATAATGCTGGAGGGGGGGATCTTCTCCATGATTTCATCATTGATCGCCGGATCTGAATTCTGGATGTATTTCACTTCGATATCGGTTTTAAGTCCACCTACCATCTCCCTGGCATGTTCCAGCCTTCCGCCTGAACGGTTTACAAAGGTGAAACGCCGGGGACGATCGCCCTTATCCTGCTTGTTGTTGAGGTGCAGAAAAGTGGCAATGGCTGAACCACCCGATCCAAAGCAGAGCACCTCTCCACCGGTTTTTGCAAAATAATCTTTTCCGATAATGGCATCCAGGCTTAATCCGGAAGTAATTGGGTCCTTGGCATGGCCCTCCAAACGCCCCTCGAGCTTGGAAATGCTGGAGATTTCGCCGGTGATGTGTGCATATGGATCGAGATAATCGAACATATCTCGCGTGGCAGTCAGCAGGTCTATCTTATGGGTGGTCACCAATGCTCCCAGCGACAGGGGATCGCATTTGATTTGGGCAACCGCCCGCCGGTAGACTTCTGGATCATCATGGATCTTACAATCGCAGCCTTCAATGACCACATCTCCCCGCCCTAATACTTTCATCCAGAGAGGGAAGACCTTTATGATTGAGGATTTTGTGGTGGTGACTCCTATAAAGTAAAACGTAGGCACGGTCTTGGTTGTAATCGGATAGTTGAACTGGTTCATCTTCATCTCCTGATAGTCGATCAGCTCTTGTTCCGAGCTGTTCGCACGACTGCGATGAATTCGCTCGCGCGGCGGGTAATTTCATCGAACTTGCCCTCTTTAGCCAGTTGCGGGGGGCAGAGCTCGCTGCCGGCTCCTACTGCTTCCACTCCGGCAGCAAACCAATCCGCCATGTTGCCCGCATTGACACCCCCGGTCGGCATCATGGGAATGTAAGGGAATGGCCCCTTGAGGGCTTTGATGTAGGCAGGTCCGGCGAGCGATCCGGGAAAAATTTTGACGACATCCGAACCCAGGCTGTAGGCCTGGAAGACCTCTGTTGGGGTCAAAGCGCCGGCCATCGTCGCAAGGCCGCTCGCCGCCATAGCACTGACCAGTTCTTTTTCACAGATCGGGCTGACCAGAAAATTCGCGCCCGCTGCTTTGGCTGTAATGGCTTGTTTTGGATCGGTCAGTGTGCCAATTCCAAGCACGATTTCATCGCCAAACTTCTTAACCAGGCTTCTGACGACTTCTTCTGCATTCGGCGTGGAATAGGTGATCTCGATGCCTTTTACGCCGCCCTTCACCAGCGCCTCTACCATTTGGACGGTGAGTTCGGCGGATGGCCCGCGGATGACGGCGAGTAACCCGAGTTCTTTAATTTTTTGCAGTACATCAGTTTTATTCATCAGGGTCTCCAGGATGAGTGTTAAAATTATTTGATCCGGTGCAGGGGTTCCTCACCGCGCAGCACCGCCATGCAATCATTCAGCGCCATCCACCCCATATTGCTGGTCGCGCCGTCGGTCTGAGCGCCCAGGTGGGGTGTGGCAATCACTTGGGGCAAGGCCAGGAGCGGATGATGGGGATCCGGTGGTTCGATCGTAAAGGCATCTAACCCGACCCCGCGCAAGTGCCCGCTTTGCAATGCTTCCAGCAAGTCGTTTTCATCCACGACCTCACCGCGGGATGTGTTCACCAAGAAGGAGCCTCTCTTCATGCGGCCCAAAAACTCTCGGTTGACCAGGTTGCGCGTCTCAGGCAGCAGCGGGAGGTGCAGGCTAATGAAATCAGCTTGTTGGATGACCACCTCCAGCGGAGCGAGTTCGATGTTATGACTGGTGGCGTAAACTGGATCTGCCAGCGGGTCGTAGGCCAGGATATGGCAGTCGAAGCCGGAAAGCCGGCGGGCGAGCTGTTTTCCTATAGCTCCCAACCCGAGAATACCGATGGTTTTGCCTTCTAACGACATACCCGACAGGCGCGGCCATTTCCCCTGCTGGACGGCCTGCGCCGCCTCGGGGATCTGCCGTGCTAAGGCCAGGATCAGCCCCAAGGCCAATTCCGCAACGGACACCGAATTCGCCCCAGGTGTATTCGTGACAATAATTCCTTTTTCTTTCGCCGCCCCAAGGTCGACATTATCTACACCGACACCATAGCGGGCAATCACCTTCAGCCGATCAGCAGTCTGCAAGGCTTCGCGATTGATCTCATCTAAACCAGCGAGGTAACCGTCCACGCAAGGCAAAAGGTTAGCGACCTGTTCGGCTGTCAGCGGTTTCCCGGTCGGGTTGTAGACAACTTCCCCGACGAGGCTTTCCAATTCTGTTTTGAGGCGGCTGTCGTTCTTGCCATAGGAGGTCGGTGTGACCAGCAAGCGGCATTGTTTTAAATCCATCGTGGCCTCATTCTGCTTGATAGCGTGGGTTATCGATGATTTCAATCCCATTTTCACCCTCGATGACCAGTTTTCGGAAACCAAGCCGCTCGATGGTACCGTAATCGTGCCCGGCGTTGCCCGGGTAGGCAAAGAAAGTCACCAGGTCCTCTTGCCGGGAAG
Organism: Anaerolineaceae bacterium; assembly: GCA_028714615.1. The sequence goes on from JAQTMA010000096.1 coordinate 5,813, forward strand.
TGCACACGGAGCGATGCGCCCAGCGAGGAGGAACGTAGAGGATGATCCCGGGGGCTAAAGCCTCAACGCTGGTTTTCCCTTCGGGGGTTTCCATGACCATGTACCCTTCCCCTTTCAGGCAATAGTAAATCTCGGCCGTGGCGATTACTGAATGGAAGTGACCTTTGGTCATGAAGTACTCGCACCCGACTTTTCCCGGGTGTACGATTGAAATCCCCATTAAGAATTCACCCTCCACCTCGGGGCGGCGAATTTCATAGACTTCATAGATCAAAGGATCCTTGTCCGCGAGCATTTTTTGATAGAGTTCTTCCTCAAAAAACTGGCCTTTCAACGCAGATAAGCGCCGTTCGATGTGGTTGTCGACGCGCGATGGGATTGCACCAGGCAATGGAAGCGTAAATGTAAAGGGTAGGTCGCTCATTATCTTCCTTCCGTGAATGGATCAGAAGCGATCAATACCAGCAAGCCGGGTCGCGATGTTCCCGCCCAGCACCTGCTGAATTGCGATTTCTGGATAACCTTGTTTTCGCAAACGCGTTTGGATCTGTCCAGGCAGGCTGGCCAGGCCCGGACCGCCTCCCAGATGATGGTAAGCGGCTGGTTCGGCCATATCCGTTGCCAGGGCCATGCGGTGGGAGAGACCTTTCTCCATCATTTGGTCAATCAGGGGCCAAAGGTTTTTCTCAGGCAGGTATTTGGGCCGGTAGAAGGTATCGTATTCGAGCAAAACTCCGGCTTGAGCGAGCTCACCATGCAAACCAAAATCGGCGCGTTTATCCATGTGACATAATACCAACCGGATGGGTGGCACTCCTGCGGTTTCAAAGTACGTGACTGCCTGTTCGGCCAAAGCACCTTTTTCGGTATGGATTTCAATGACCGCCCCAGTTTTAACCCCGGCGGAAGCTGCCCCTTCCAGCAGAGCAAGGCGATTATTTTCCCAGGCGGCTTCTAATGCGATCTTTATAAAACCTGCCCGTACCGGTGCACTCTCGGGCGGCGACTCCGCTAATCGATGATCCAGGTCGCCCACCATGAGGTCGGCGATGACTTGCGCGTCGGATTGCCACAGCCAATGGCCCAGTGGGTAGTATTTCTCAAGGTGGAAACCTGTGCAAGCGATGATGTGCACGCCGCTGGTTCGGGCAAGATCGGCCATTGCCTGCCCATTTCGGCCGCACATGCCCGGCTGGCAATCCAGGATAGCGCTTCCGCCGGCTTGCCGGTACTCGCACAGCTCTGATAGAATGCCAGTGCGCTGGTTCAGTACCGGGCTGTGGGGATCGGCCCCTTCTACGGTATCGATCCAGACGTGATTGTGGGCATCGGTGACACCCAACTGATCATATTCGACAGGTCCGAGTACTGTCATGATGGGGCGCGCAGCCATATCGTTGGGAGCAAATGCACCAGTCATTTACGGTTCGAGCACGATTTTGAGTGATTTGCGATCCTCCGCGGCAGAAAATGCTGGAATCGCATCGCGTAAGGGAAAGCGTTGGCTGACCAGCTCACTTAAGTCAATCAGGCCGGAGTTGACGATCTCGGTAGCCTGCCAGCAATCCGCGGTGCTGCAGGCGGTGGTGGCGGTGATCACCAGCTCTTTGTAATGCACCAGGTTTGAATCAAACTGAATTGTCGGAGAATTCTTGGGGAGGCCGCCAAAGAAGTTGATCCGGCCACCGGTGGCCGCCAGATCTAAAGCGCTCTCTTGAGCGGCGTGTACCGGAGCGGCAACGATGATCACGTCAGCTCCCCTTCCGCCAGACTCTTCATTCAGAACACCTCGCAGGTTCTCATGGGTTGGATTAACCACGACGTCGGCGCCCAAGCGCTTTGCCTGGGAAGCCCGATCCTGCATTTGCTCGCTGACGATGACTCTTCCCGCGCCACGCACTTTCGCCAGTTTGGTATGCATCACCCCAATCGGGCCGGCTCCAATGACGAGCACAATTTCACCTGGTTGGATGTGCAGCGCATTTTGGCCGCGCAAGACGCAAGCAAAAGGCTCCATCAGCGCCGCTACCGCAGGGTCCACGCTTTCACTGACCGCGATCACGTTTCCTTGTTGTATACCGTTGGCTGGGACGCGCAAGTACTCCGCAAAACCGCCGTCCATCGTCACGCCGATGGCGCCATAATTCGCACAGCGGTTGTTGTTTCCGCTGATACACTGCCGGCATTGTCCACAACCCATATTGGGAGCAACGAAAACCCGCTGGCTGGTGGAAAGGCCGATAACTCCTGCACCTACCTCTACGATCTTACCGACCACCTCATGCCCGGGGATACGAACCGTGCCATCCGGGTACATACGGTGATTGCCATGGAATATCCGCAGATCCGTACCACATATACTGGCATCCAGAACCTTAACCAGTATTTCGCCAGGGGCAATTTTCGGGACCGGGACTTCTTCCACCCGAAGGTCATTGGGACCGTGATACACTGCTGCTAACATGTTCGCTCCGTTCTCTACTGCATTATAGGCTCAGGATTTCTTTCAGGGTAACCGGACGTTGTTCCAGGAAGGATTTAGTCCCGGCTAAAACACCGGCGACCGCCCAACGACCTTCGTCGCCGCCGGCCAGGGGTTTGGCGTCCTTTTGAATGCAATCGATGAAATGCTCCATCTCGTTGATGTATCCCCACTCAAAACGCTCCGGCCAGGTGCGGAATATGGGGGTGATCAAGCCCTGGTCGCGACTCGTGCAAACGACCACCGCTTGTCCTTTGAGCTCGCCGATCTGCATGATTCCTTTTTCGCCGATGATCTCTACCCGGGCGTCGTACCCATACCCGCAGGGACAAACTCCCGAGATCAATCCCAAGCCGCCGCTTTCGAATTTGATATTGACCAGCACGTTGTCGTAAAAGTTGGGAGTATCCACGTTGTTGGCAGCTCCCTTGAAGTTCGCCACTTCTGTGTAAACCCGCTCGTGATTCGATCCCATCAACCAGCGGGTGGTATCCCAATCATGGCTGTTGACTTCCGCCAGCATGCCATTGGACGTGCGTAAATCGCGCGCCCAGGGCGGCGGTAGACCCGGGCCGTGGGTGTTGGATTTGATCATCATCGGCTGGCCGATTTCCCCAGCCTGGATCCTCTGCGCAGCGGCCACAAACTCGGGATCAAAGCGCCGCATAAAACCTAGTTGCAATAAAACTCCATTGGCTGCAGTAACCCGGATGATCTCATCACATTCCGCCAGGTTTAGGGCCATCGGCTTTTCCAGGAACACGTGTTTCCCATGTTCTGCAGCCAGGGCAGTAAGAGGAAGGTGGGTTGGGGTTGGCGTGGTGATGACAACGGCATCAAAATCCACTTTGTCGAGTGCCATTTCTAATCGTTCAAACTGGACATCAATTCCAAATTCTGTCGCGGTCTCATTGCGCACTACGTCCATTGGATCGACCAGCGCCACAACCTTGCCACCCGGCACGTGCCGCAAAATGGCGCGCGAATGGTTTTTCCCCACTCGCCCGGCGCCGATCATACAAATACGAACCTGACCTTTCAAGATGCTCTCCTTTGTGAATACTCTGTTTTGTTCGTGGCTCGCCCAGGGTTACAGTGGGAGATCGCCCGGAATCAGTTGCGATAAAACTCGTTCAGCATTTGCTGCATGCGGATGTATTTCTCAACCAACGGTTGGTAGATGCGCTGGTTTCCAGCGTCCGGCAGCAGGGCAGTTTTTTCTCCGAGAGCGGTTTCTGTGGCGTGATTGGCAAGGTTGGTGATCAATCCGGCGGCGCGTCCGGCAATCATGGCTGCTCCCCAGGTCCCGAATTCATTCCCTTTCAGCCGCCGGTAGGGGACGCTGAGTACGTCTGCTTTGATTTGATTCCAGACCGTACTGTTCGCGCCTCCGCCCACCACCCGGGCTTCGACGAACGGAATATCTGGCAATAACTCGCGCAATATGCCCAAATAGTACGCATACTCAAAAGCGACGCTTTCGAGGATCGAACGAAAGAAATGGGCTTGTGTATGCGACCACGATGCGCCAATCCATGCGCCCCGCATTTGCGGGCTGGCCGGGCAGATTCGCCCGCCAAGGTGGGGAGAAAAGAATAATCCATCTGAGCCAGGCGCAATCGTAGATGCCAATTCGGTCATATGGTCGTACAGGTCTTCCTCCAGGGGTTGTCTCTTTCCATGGAAGGTATGAAAGAATTGGTCGCGGAACCAGCGTAGAGCGATGCCGCCTCCGGCAATATAGGCAAGCGGGTTCCACAACCCAGGAATAACAGACCGCATGGTCAATAATGCCCGGTTGCGGGTGTCAGCGACAAAGGTATCCGTGCATCCCGCCAGGACCGCCGCCGTTCCGGCCACGTCGAACACCATCCCCGGACGGACGATGCCGGCGCCGAGCGCATTGGCGGCGGTGTCCCCGGCGCCTGCCGCAATCAAGGTCCCCTCTGCGAGACCAAAATCTTTGGCGGATCGTTGCCTCACTTCCCCTATCACGTGCCAGGGGGATATGATTTCGGGCAGCTTATCCATATCCAGGTCGAAGGTTTGACATAATTCCTGCGACCAGGTTCCCTTCATAGCGTCCGAGAAAGCCGAGAAATGGATATAGGTGTAGTCGATGAAGGCCTGGCTGGCTTTCAGCTCCGCCATGCGCCCGGCCACATAGGTCCCCGGCATAACAAACTTGGCGGTGCGGTGGTAAAGGTCAGGTTGCTCGTGTTTCCACCACAGCATTTTGGGGCCATGATCGCAGGTGGGTGGGCAGCCTGTCAGTATTGTGACCCGTTCGCCAGCTTCTTTGTCCATCCACTCGATAAACGGCTGGCAACGCATGTCCAACCAGGAATCAAAGCGAGTAACCGTATTGAAATCTTCGTCAATCGATCCTACTCCTGCCATCTGCGAATCAAAGGCAATGGCAGCGATATCCTGGGGATCTACCGAACTCTGATCGATGCAGCGCCGTACGGTCACAGCCGCCGTGCGGTAAAAATCCTCGTTTTCTTGTTCCACGACCCCAGGTTTTGGGTAGTAGAGGGGAACTTCCACACAGGCCTGAGAGATTAACGCGCCATCGATCTGGTAAAGGGCAGCTTTTGTCCCGCTCGTACCGAGATCGACGCCGATCAGGTATTTCTTGATCATCAGCAACTCCGAAAATGGGTGGACGAACCGCGCTGAATGGTTGGAGATCTTGCTTCTGCTACAGTCGACAAGGACGAGCCGCGGGGATTACGTATCTTCCAGTTGGCCCAGAGGAGTAGCTCCCGCTGTGTGTCGCTGCTGGCTTGAGCAGTACTTAGGTCCGATAATTCTCTTCAGCTAAATTAGGGATGCCGGTAAAAGAGGAACTAAGTTCTTGATTGGTCAGTTTTTCTTCGCGGACACGGAACAGTTCTACTTCGAATTGGGAGCGGTCTCCCCGGTGTAGGGCGTGATAGTATTCAATCGGCTGGCCATCTTCTGCAAAGCTGACACTATCGAGCATCAGCAAGGGGGCGCCGCGATCGATGCCAAGTAAGCTGGCTTCCGTTTCGTTAGCCAGGACAGCCTCAATATAGCGGCGACCGCGCGCTAAGAATATCCCGGCCTCTTTTTCGAGGTACTCGTATAGTGAGCGATTGGTCAGGTCGACCGTTGCGAGCGCTGGGCATACAGAATAAGGCACGTAAGAAGTGACCATTTGGATGGGTTCATCCTTGATGAATCTTAATCGTTGAATTTCGATGACCTCGACTCCCGGTTGAATGTTCAGGAAATGGGCTACCTTTTCGTTCACGGGGGTCACTTGTTGGCGCAGGACTTTCGTTACCGGTTTTAATCCGCGTTCGACCATATCCTGGTAAAACCCGGTGAGTTTTTGAATCAAACCCTCCCGAATCTTGGGTTCGGATATAAACGTGCCTTTCCCTTTACGCCGGGTGATGACGCCGGCCAGTTCCAATTCGCGCAGCGCCTGGCGCACCACTGTCCGGCTAACGTTGTATTGCTCACATAAATCTTGCTCTCCCGGAATTTGGTCACCGGGAAGCCAGAGTTTCCCTTGGATCTGGTCTTTGAGGAGGTCGATTAGCTGGAGATAATAGGGAATATGGCTTTCGAAATCGATAGATCCGTTGGGTTTCATATATTCCTCAGCGTAGGGAATAATTCTTGTAATCCTGTTATTACAACTTATTATAGGTAACTTTCCATTACCTGTCAATAGGATCAGTTCCCAACTTCTCGTAAATCCTTTGAATGCACCCTACCGATTCGGTTTGGCGATATTGGGACTGCTCATTATAATTGGATTAGCCTGTCTTGATATAAGGCTCACTACCCGTGCGCAAAGGAGAATCCTGATGAAAGTCGGAATTGACAGTTATTGCTACCACAGATTCTTTGGTGAAGTCTATCCTGATCAGAAGCCGCCCATAAAAAATTTGACCATGCAGGATTTCCTGAAGCGGGCCAAAGAACTGGATGTGGATGGTGTTTCCCTCGAATCGTGTTTCTTCCCCACATACGAAGATGCCTGGTTGAAAGACTTGAAATCTCAACTTGACGAATATGGTTTCGACCGGGTGTATGCCTGGGGGCATCCGGATGGCTTGGAGCGTGGAAAAAACCAGGCTGCCTATCAGGATATGCTTGCCAACATTCCTCGGGCGCACACCATCGGCGCGGAGGTCATGCGGGTAGTGGGCAGCAACAGTATGTTCCATCACGAGCCCCATCAACCACAAATACAAGCCCTGGCGGTTTTATTGAAACAAGCTGTGAAAGTCGCTCACGACAATGAGATAAAGTTGGCGATTGAGAACCATATCGACTTTACGGCAACCGAGATTCTCCAGTTACTCGAAAGTGTCGACTCGGAATACCTTGGCGTCAATTTCGACAGCGGGAACTTGTTGCGACTGTTGGATGACCCGATCCTGGGGATGGAAAAACTGGCGCCCTACGTTTATGCCACTCATATCAAAGACCTGATGCCTGACAAAAACGCCTCTCCGACGGATTGGTTCTTCTTCGCTGGCGTCCCGGTGGGCAGGGGTTTGATTGATAACCAAAGAATTGCCCAAATATTAGCGAACGCCAATTTCAATGGTTTCATGGCCGTCGAAGTCGACCACCCGCACACAGACTGGGTGGATTGCGAAGATGAAATTGTCTCCATCAGCATCAAGGAATTGAAGCGGATTGCAGCATCCTTGAATTGAGACGCCTTTTCATCTGCGAGCGGCTGCCCGACCGGCCAGAGCGCCGCTGCTGAACGCGTACTGCAGGTTATAGCCACCGCATGGCCCAACGACGTCGAGCGTTTCACCACATAGGTAAAGGTTGCTCACCCGGTGTGACTCAAGTGTGTGGGCATCCACCTCTCCCACCGGCACCCCACCGGCGGAGACCTGGCAAAACTCAAATCCCCGCACCCCCTCAACCGGTATGCGCGTGTTTTTCAGCTTCGCCACCAGGGCGTCCAGGGCGCCGTCTGTCATCTGGCAAAGCGGTGTGTCGGCTGGGATATGAACCAGTTTGGGATACAGAGCGGCAACTTTCGGTGGAAAGAAAGCGCCCAGAAAGACCCTTAATGGTAAGGCAGACGCCCGCTTCCGCTCCAACAGACCTTCGAATTCGGGGTGAGAAAATTCCAACAGGTTGAGGGATAGGCTCAGTTTGCTCCCCGGACGGTCGGAAATATGGTGGCTGAGATCCATTACCGCCGGGCCATTGAGTCCCCATTGGGTAAAGATCAAGTTCCCGGCAGTAAAAGCCAGGCGGCGGTTTCCCTCCCAGAGCATCGCTCCCACGTCCAGCCGGATACCCTGCAACGGGCGCAACTCTCCTAGCTCTGCCAGAACCGGCGCCAGGGCAGGGCGTTTCGGGAGCACTGTGTGCCCGAGCTGCGCCAATACAGGGAATAATTCTCCATTCGAGCCCAAGGTAGGATAAGCTTTTCCGCCTGCAGCGATGATGATCTTCTCGAAAGTCTCTTCACGTTCTCCAGCCTCACCCGTGGAATGGATCACGAAGCTCTTACCGCTGGCCCGGATGGAGGTCACGTGGGTAGAAGGCCTAAAGGTGACGCCCGCCAATTGCATCGCACACGCAAAGGCGTCCACCACCGTTTGTGCAGAGTCCGACAAAGGGTAATACCAACCATCCGGCGTCTTGTAAACCGGGATACCAATCTCGCGCAGCATGGCGAGCAAGTCCTCCACGCCGAAATCATCCAGCAGGGTGTCCATCCAGGCGGGCTCTGCACAGGCGTACCTCTCACCACAAGCGGCTTGATTGGTAATATTGCAGCGCCCGCTGCCAGTCACCAACAGTTTACGACCAGCAGTTGCATTGCGTTCGAACAGGGTGACGGCTTGCCCCAGCCAGGCAGCCTGCAGTGCAGCAACCATACCGGATGCACCCGCACCAACGATCGCGATCGTCATTCCACGATTATACTTTGCATGCCGGACGCGGGCGGTTCTCTATTGTACGCAAAACACCTAGAGCGATCTTTGGGAGCGGTTATTTTCCCCCCAGGAGGAAGATGATCCAGGTGCCCAGAGATGCCAACAGAATATCAATAGGGACGTTCACCAAACCGAGTAGAGCAGCGGCATACGAATGGAAACCGACGTAGGGTGATAAGAAAGGACCGGTCAGAATGGCAAAATTGATTTGGCGCTGCGTGATGGCATACTTTAACAACAGCAACCCTATAGGAATCGAAATCGGCCAGATACTATAATCCCAATACTGGCCGACCACGCTATGCCCCATAAATACGTAAGGACCATAGATGGCAAACGAAAGCAAGTAAGCCAGGCACACTGGTAAAAAGGTCCACAAGATGCCACGGCTTCCTTTATCTCGAAATACTTCGATAAACCAGAAGATCGCCACGCCCAAGCCAATCTGTGGTTTGCCTAATAGCAAGAATAGACCGATGGGTTTGGGGAGAATGAAGCCCAGGATGATAAACCCATCGATTTGGCCTTGAAAGAGGAGAAGCAGAAACGCTGCGGAAATGAGCAGGAAAAGGGTTGCGATAGGTTTTGCGCCCAGTCGATAGGCGACAAACCCGTAAGAAATGAGATTGATGACCAGCAGCAGCGCCCACCCCAATTTTTCCGGCAGCACCGCCAGGGGGATTAACGGGGCGAGGATCCAGGGAGGATTGAGCACTTGCTCCTTCCCAGGCACATAAGGGGTAACTCCTGAAGCCATTCGAAGTAAAGCCGGGCGAAAGGACAGCTCCCAATCGTTGTTCGAGCCTCCGGGGACGAACCGGTAGATTGCCCATACGAAAGCGATGAGAAGGAGAGCGCCAAG
>JAQTMA010000097.1 GCA_028714615.1 Anaerolineaceae bacterium
GATTGTCAAAAGCTCAATCTGCCGAGGATGCGCTTTTGCTGGGAATTGTTGCTGTGAAATCTGGGGCAGGTTTCTTGCTTTGGGCAATTCCCCAAACCAGCCCGGCCATAAGGATGGCGACGATAATCCACCCGACAATCCCTAGAGATTCATACTGCACCATGATCGGCGCAGCTATCAAACTCACCAGGTTTACCACTTTGATCATTGGGTTGAGAGCCGGACCGGCAGTATCCTTGAGGGGATCACCAACGGTATCACCGACCACACTGGCCTTGTGGCGTTCAGAGCCCTTTCCGGTGTTTTTCGCCAGGTTGCGAGGCTCGTCCTCAATCGCCTTCTTGGCATTGTCCCATGCACCGCCCGCATTCGCCATAAAGACTGCCAGGAGCTGCCCAGAGAGGATCACCCCCGCCAGGAAACCACCCAGAGCTTCCACCTGGAGCACCAGGCCAACCAACAGAGGCATAACCACTGCAATTGTCGCCAGCGGAATGAGTTCTTTTTGGGCAGATCCGGTAGAAATGTCAACAACGCGAGCATAATCCGGTTTAACCTTGCCTTCCATCAAACCTGGGATGCGGAACTGCTGTCTCACTTCCTCAACGATCATGCCGGCTGCCCGGGTTACAGCCCGGATGGATAGGGAGCTAAAGAGCCAGGGGAGCGCCCCTCCTAACAAGAAACCGATAAAAACCTTCGTATCGGAAATGCGGATGGCATTCAGCACGGGCAATCCCAGGTTTGCCTGGGCTCGGCCGACGTCCGTCAGGAAGGAGGCAAATAAGCTGACGGCCGCGATAACGGCAGAAGCGATGGCAACACCCTTGGTGATCGCCTTCGTTGTATTTCCCACAGCATCCAGATCAGCCATAATCTGGCGTGCCTTCATGGTCTCCTTGTCATTCATATCGTGCCAGGCCATTTCGCCAATCCCGTTTGCATTATCCGAAATCGGACCGTAGGAATCCATAGCTACGTTATTACCGGTGTGGCTGAGCATGCCGATGCCAACCATTGCCACGGCGTAGAGCACGTAAAGAGTCCCATCACCCTGGTAAAGCGCCAGGCTGAGAACAAAGCTGATCACGATCACCACTAAAGCCCAAACACTGGATTCCATTCCAACAGACAACCCAGAAAGAATGGTGGTTGCAGCGCCAGTATTGGTGGATTTAACAATGTCTTTGACCGGGGTTTTCTTCGTTGAAGTGAAATAAGAAGTCAGTGGATTGAAGGCGACCGCTAAACCAACACCTACTGCAGTCAAAGCAGCCAACCGCCAATCATGTCCGTATAAGATCGCCGCCAGGAATGCCCAGATCACGGTGTTTACGCTGGAGACTTCATAAGACCGGAACATGGATTCTTCTGCATCGTGGGAGCGCAAGAACGCGATGGGAAATTTCTCCCAGATGGGCACGGTAAAGGTTCCCAGGATTGAACTGAGAACCCCAATGCCACGAATGATCAATGGGTAGACGATCCACTTCAGAGAATGGGTCGGATCCACTGACACCAGGGCTAAGCCTAAGATCAGGGCAGAGACGATCGTCACCTCGTAGCTCTCGAAAATATCCGCCGCCATCCCGGCGCAATCGCCCACGTTGTCGCCAACTAAATCTGCGATCACCGCCGCATTACGAGGATCATCTTCAGGAATGTCCTTCTCAACCTTTCCAACCAGGTCGGCGCCAACATCGGCAGCTTTTGTGTAAATTCCTCCACCCACCCGCATAAATAAGGCAAGCAAAGTACCTCCGAAGCCGAAACCGAGCAAGGCATCCGGTGCTGCTTTTCCAAAAATAATGAAGATGACGGTTCCACCTAACAAACCGAGACCATCGGTCAACATCCCGGTGATCGTACCGGAGTAATAAGCAATTGAAAGCGCTTCATTAAACCCACGGCGCGCTGCGGAAGCCGCCCGTACGTTTGCTTGAATCGCCATACGCATACCAAGCTGCCCGACCATCAACGAGAACGAAGCGCCCATGATGAACGCAATCGTGCGACCAATGGCAATGATAATTTTGGTATTCTGGGGAAATTCTTGCAGGGCTTCTTTCGATTCAGGTACGATATAAACACTTAGGAAGAGCGCCACCCCTAATAATGCAATCGCTGGCAAAATGGTCTTCAGTTGACGGGTCAGATAGCTGTCAGCGCCGATGCGAACAGCATTCCAAACCTCCTGCATCTTTTGAGTCCCCTTATCCTTCTTCAGCACCACCCCGCGCAGTAGCCAGGCATACATTAAGCTGATAAAGGCAACCACGAGCACTGCGACCACGGCGATTTGCTCAAAATCGTTAAGCCCGTGGCGTGCAAGTCCAAGAATATCCATAGCTCCTCCTAAAAGAACTCAAACAAAAATAATCGAAAATTCGTAATCACGAATTTTCTTATTCAATAACACCTCTTGGCTTTAAGCGTAGTAATAACGGAAGATATTCTACACTCGCGTTACGATTCCGTCAATTTATTTTACAACATTAGCATTTCATTAGAAATTTGCTAGATGCTTGACTCTGAGGTTTTCATGTTGTATAGTGTTAAGCGGCTTTCTCAAAGGTTATACATACACTACTAACCGCCTGGGGTTATTTTGTCTCAATCAACTGGCTTATCCACCTTGCAGTGGAGGCCGGTTTCTGTTGAACGGCCATAATACTAACCTTTCCAAGGAGAGATCAATGATCCGCGTTGATCGGTTGACTAAAGATTACGGGTCACGGCGAGCTATCGATAATATTACTTTTGATGCGACAAAGGGCGAGATACTTGGATTCCTCGGCCCAAACGGCGCTGGTAAAACGACCACAATGCGGATTCTCACTGGATATATGCCGCCTACTACCGGAAGTGCAACCGTCGGCGGATTTGACGTTGTCGAGCACTCGCTGGAAGTCCGTCGCTTGGTAGGTTACCTGCCTGAGACCGTCCCACTATATCCGGATATGACCATCTTCGATTATTTGAAGTTCATGGCTGATCTTCGCAAAATCAAAAACCCCGACGACCGGGTCAATGAAGCGCTTAACCTGGTACATCTTACAGAACGCGCGGATGGATATATCGCCAACCTGTCAAAAGGTATGCGGCAGAGAGTGGGTTTAGCCCAGGCGTTGTTGCACCATCCTGAAGTCTTGATCCTAGATGAGCCAACCATTGGGCTTGATCCGGCGCAAATCATCGAAGTGCGTCGATTGATCCAAGAAATCGGAAAAGAACGAACAGTTTTATTGTCAACTCACATTCTTTCAGAGGCGCAACAGGTATGTGACCGTGTGCTGATCATTAACAAAGGACGGATCGTTGCTGAAGATACCCCAGCCCATTTGCAAGCACGTTTGGCTGGAGCGCAAAAGGTAATTCTCAAGGTGCGCTCCGACTCCGATGGTCTGGCAGCTCTCATTGAGAAAGTCCCTGGCACGCAAAACATCACAACCCTTCTTGATGGGACAATCGAATTTGATTCCAGCGCCGGTTTCGATGTCCGTCCTGAGGTTGCCAGGGCCGTTGTGAGCGCCGGGTACGATCTGACGGATTTGCATACGGCCACCTTGAGCCTTGAAGACATTTTCCTCCAGCTTACCCGAGAAGAACCTGGTGCACCCACTATAGCTGAGCTCGACGGAGAACCCTCGGTCGAGGAAGGGTAGCTTCTATGCGCAACATTTGGACCATAGCCCGACGTGAGTACAAGCACTATTTTATCAGCCCGATTGCCTACGTCGTTGCCTTCATCCTGTTGCTGGTTTTGGGGTATTTGTTCTATGCCAACATCCTCAGTTCTGTATTCCAACAAACCGCTCCAACCGTTCAAGTGGTGATCAGTCCGTTGGTCACTTTGCTACTCTTCACCATCCCTGCGATCACCATGCGCACATTAGCCGAGGAACAGCGGCAGGGAACTTTAGAATTATTACTAACAGCCCCCGTCCGGGATTGGGAGCTCGTGGTAGGCAAATGGTTGGGAGGGTTCTTCTTTATTCTTACGATCTTATTGATAACCTGGATCTACCCGGTCGTTCTCAACCGGTTGGTCTCACCCGGCATCGATCAAGGCATCTTGTTAACTGGATACCTTGGTCTGGTACTGATGGTTGCTGCATTGGTAGCCATCGGTGTGGCGGTCTCGTCGTTTTTCGCAAATCAGATCGCTGCATTTTTCGTTTGTTTGGGGATCGTCCTCGTCTTCTGGATGATCGGGTTCCCTGGTCAGGTGAGCAACAGCACAGCAGCTACCATCTTGCGATATTTGGATATGAGTGAGCATTTCTATACTACCTTTTACCAGGGGATCATAGAGCTACAGGATATCGTCTTTTACATCAGTATGACTGCCTTGGCGCTATTCGTAGGAACGGTATCGCTCGAGACCAGGAGGTGGCGTTGATGTCCTCAAGGTTGCGTAGATTTGCTCCCATATTGCTCTATCTGGCGGTAGCCGCTGCTCTAATCAGCTTGGGTCTATTGATCGTTCAACGCCAGTTTAGTTTGCCCCTACAAGTCAGCCTGGGAGCAATGCTGATTAGCCTGGCAGGTTTTGCGATTTTGGATCCAGCTCGGATTCGTCTGGCGTTCACGGGCAGACAGGCGCGTTATGGGAGCAATGCACTGATCATGAGCCTGGCCTTCATCGGTATCCTGATCGTTATAAACTACCTGGTTCACCAGAACAACCAGCGCTGGGACCTGACCGCTGATAAAACCAACACGTTGTCTCCTGAAACGATCCATGCCCTGCAATCTATGCCAGCCCCAATCCACGCAGATGCCTTTTTTACCAACCGCACTCCATCTACTACTGCCCGGTCCCTACTGGAGAATTTCAAGGCAAATTCAAAGGGCAAGTTCGACTTTACTTTCATTGATCCAGAGGCAGATCCGGTGTCCGCTCAGAAGATGCACATCACCCAAGACGGTACGATCGCACTGCAAATGGGCGGGCAGCAGCAGCTTGTTACCTCACCAACCGAGGTGGATCTGGTATCTGCCCTTGTCCGATTGACAGCACCGGGTTCGCGCACAGCCTATTTCCTGACCGGTCATGGAGAACGAGATCCAAACAGCGCCGATCAGAATGGCTTATCGTCTGCCAAAGCTGCATTAGAAGGTAAGGGTTATTCGGTCAAATCATTAAACCTGATCGCATCACCGCAGATTCCTTCGGACGCGAAAGTAGTGATCATCGCCGGACCATCTAAACCGGTTACCGAGAATGAGGTGAAGCTTATCTCAAATTACTTGGATAAGGGAGGTTCTTTGATTGTTATGGAAGAGCCTTTACCGGTGACGGATTTCGGAAATGCGACTGACCCAATAGCAGAATATCTTGCTGCTACCTGGAATATCCGACTGGGTGCTGATTTCGTGATCGATCGGTCAGTTAATCCACCAACTGTGGCTGCTGCCAGCGAGTATGGTAGCTCACCCATTACGGATCGGATGAAAACCACCGTAACGGTCTTTCCCACCGCTCGAAGCGTGACCGAAGCCAAAACGGGCTCAGACGCCAGGGTGATTCCCGTCATTCTGGTGAAGACCGCGCCTCAATCTTGGGCAGAAACTAATTTCACCGACCTGGCTCAGAATAAGGCTGACTATAATGCGGGCCAGGATCTGATCGGCCCCGTACCGATTGCCGCGTCTGCGCAAATTGCGGATAAAGCCAACGCCCGGGTCGTTGTTATCGGGGATTCTGATTTTGCATCAAACGCAGCTAATTCCGAATATGCAAATAATGATTTCTTCATCAATTCTGTAGATTGGGCTGCCCATCAAGACAATTTGATCAATATCACCCCCAAGACGCCGACGAATCGGATCATGCTGCCCCCTCAAACCTACTCGATGAACCTGATTCTTTTTGGAGCTGTGTTTGTACTGCCTGGTTTGGTTGTTATCTCCGGGATCGTAGTCTGGGTTCAGCGCCGCCGGAGAGGGTAGAGTAATGATCCGGAAAAATACCTGGATAATGCTCGGGCTCTTGTTAATCCTCGCAGTGACCGCCTTTATCCTCCCTCGAGTAAAAGGGAGCGCCAGCCGAGCAACGGTCACGATCACACCAAGCGAGAGGTTACTCTCGGGCGAGAAAGCCAATTTTATCAAAATCCGCCTGAGTGGAGTCTTCAGTAAGCCGGTTACTTTGCAGAAAAACAACCAAGGAGTTTGGACGGTGATCGACCCACAAGGGTTGAAATATGATAGCAATCAATTGAATAGTGCGGTGGATGGGCTCACCTCATCAGCAGTGTTGAACCAACTACCCACACAACCATCTAAAGAAGACATGGGTTTACTAGATCCCACCTTCATAATCGAGGGAACCCAGAATAATGGGACATTGACGGTAATTAATGTGGGCAAACTATCCCCAACCGGGAGCGGCTACTATGTCCAACAGGATTCGAACCAGGCAATCCTCGTCAGTAGCAGCCCAATCAAAAATTTTGTCGAGTTATTCGCCACTGGAACCCCATCCCCAACCCCGCTTGGGTATTGATTTTTATTTCAAAACTGTGTATGCTGAAAGGTAAGAATTACCCGGAAAGGCAACACCAGTAAAAGAAAGGGTAGGTCTTACCTACATTTATTTCAAATAGCCCTGTCTTGCCTTGCATGCGGGTGATTAAGCGATAAGCTTGTTGGAAGGATTTTGGATAAAATGATGGATGATGCTTTACTTAATGTTGTTGAAGAGGAAGAGGAAGAATACCCTGCCATTGCACGCTTGATCGAACTAGGTCGACAAAAATCCTACGTTACGATCGATGATATTCTCCATTTCTTTCCAGACGCCGAACAGGATGTCGAACAGTTAGAAGAAGCTTTTGCAGCCCTAATGAGCGCCGGTATTCCATATGTGGAGGATGTAGCTTCTATTGAGGAGCCATCAGAAGATGAGCTTTCCGCAGATGATGAAACCGATGAAGAAGACGACGAGCACGCACGGGAGATAGCTCTAGACGATCTGGCAAATATTGATACGGATGATACAATCGGCCTCTACCTTAAAGAGGTCAGCCGTGTCCCCTTGCTTAGCGCCGAAGAAGAAGTTGAACTCGCTCAACGTATCGAGCGGGGTCGTATGGCTCGGGAAGAATTAGCGCGAGGAAACGTTAGCAACCGCCGCCGCCTTGAACTACGCCGGCTAATTGAAGATGGTTGGGCTGCCCGAGAACACCTAATTACTGCAAACTCCCGCCTGGTGATCAGTGTCGCCAAGAAGTATATGGGGCGGGGAGTTCCTTTCCTGGATCTGATCCAAGAGGGTAATATCGGGCTAATCCGCGCCACCAAGAAATTCGATTACCGGCGGGGCCACAAATTTAGTACCTACGCCACCTGGTGGATCCGGCAAGCGGTTACCCGCGCAATCGCCGATCAAGGCCGCACCATTCGCGTGCCAGTCCATATGGGTGACCAAATCAATAAGCTCTTACGCGTCCAACACCAGTTGACTCAAAAATTGGGACGTGAACCATCGGTTGATGAACTGGCTGTTTCCTTGGACGTCCCACCAAAAAAGGTGGAGAATATGATCCAGGTTGCTCGCCGGCCGTTATCTCTGGAGACGCCTACTGACGATGAAGAAGACTCGGTGTTGGGTGATTTTATTGAAGACGTTGACGCTCCACCGCCGGACGAGACAGCCACTTACAACTTGCTCCGAGAGCACCTTGAAGAAGTACTCAACGGTCTTCCACCACGGGAAGTACGTATCTTGCAGCTCCGCTATGGTTTGTTGGATGGGCAAGCCTATACACTCGAGGAAGTCGGTCGGAAAATGGGAGTAACCCGTGAGCGGGTCCGCCAGATCGAAGCTCAGGCTCTCAGCCGCTTACGCCACCCATCCATCCGGCGTAAGTTGCGCGATTACCTGGGTGAATGAGCGGCTAACGCGGAATTTCCATCAGGGTTTGGGCAGGAATGCTGCTCAAACCCTGAACTTTTCCAGATAATCATCATCTCTGGTACGGTTGATGCACCCAGCTTATCAGATTCGTTAAACTGTTTCATCCAGCGCTTCGCGGCTTGTAATTTCTGATAGAATGGTGCATACTAGCCTTGGGAGGCAACCTTATATGGCCAAAGTCCCTCTGCGAGTGTATAACCGCGAGATTGAGAACCTCATTGACCGCGGGCAGACCGAAGAAGCTCTCGCGCATTGTAAGCATATCCTCCAACTCTACCCGAAGTATATCGAAGCATATCGTTTGCTCGGTAAAACGTTTCTCGAGAGCCAGCGATACGCCGAAGCTTCGGATATTTTACAGCGAGTCCTATCCACGGTCCCGGATGATTTCGTCTCCCACGTTGGTATGAGCATCATCCGCGAAGATGAAGGCAACCTGGATAGCGCTATCTGGCACATGGAACGTGCCTACGAGATTCAACCCTCCAATACAGCCGTGCAGGATGAAATCCGCCGGTTATATGGTCGTCGGGATGGGTCAGAACCCTCCCGGATCCATATGACCCGCGGTAGCCTGGTTCGCATGTATGCCCGGGGCGACCTCCCTCAACAAGCGATAACCGAGTTGCTCGCCACGTTAGCCGAAGATCCTCAGCGCCCTGACCTTCAGGTCCTTCTGGCACGTACTTACGCAGAGACAGGTAAGCGCATAGAAGCAACAGAGGTATGTTCTGAACTAATTACCAAGTATCCGTATTGTTTTGATGCAAATCGCATTTTAGCCGAAGTACTCCCTGAATCAAGACAGGCGGAAGAAGGCGCAGTCTACCAGCAGCGTGTCATCGCCTTAGATCCGTACATGGCCTTTGTCTCGGTGGATGCCCCCCTTTCAACGGACATCCCCGATACACTGGTGATGATCGATCGTTTGGATTGGGAGCAAGTGCGCACGGAAAGCATGCAACCGAATTGGGTATCCTCCCTAGGTGTTCATTTGGAGAATGAAGGAGAAGCGGCCCACGTTCTCCCTGATTGGCTGGCCTCACTCTCGCCTCTGCCTCCCCAGCCGAATGGCATGAGTTTCCCGCCATCTCCCAACCCATTTACGACAGATAATATGCATGTACCTATTTCATCCGGGCATAGGCCAGCGGGCAAACCGGTTGAAGAACCGCAGGAGATCCCAGAGTGGATGAAGGATGCGGGTTGGGGAGAGAAGGATGCTCCCATCAACGGACAAGCCTCTCTTTCCTTCGACCACGATCTATTGGATGCTGCCTTGCCGGCAACCAATATCCCGGAATGGCTGCGCCCCCTGGCTCCAGCCTCATCCATTGAGGAAGATGCACCATCTGGTCTTCCATGGATTGAACAAATTGCAGGGATTAACTCGCCGGAACCACAGGCGGCCCCACCAGAGAGCCTTCTTCAAACTCCGAATGCACCCCTGGATTACCCATCCGAACCAATCCATCCGGCGGAAGAGAGTAAACTCGATATGGAACCTATTATCAATAACGATGTACCCGAGCCGAAGAAACCCGAAGAAGCTATTCCCGACTGGATGGACGAGCTTAAGCAATTACCGAAGACAGAAGAACCGGTCGATTCTACGTTATCAGAACCAGAGATGAACGGTCTGGATATCCCATCCTGGATAAAAGGAGAGGATTTAGCGAGCCCAATCAATTCTGAAACTCCCACCATCCCGGTTTTGGAAGACCGACAGGCAACGATGGATTGGTTAGAGGACCTGGCTGCCCAGCATGGTTCAGAAGCAAAGACTGTGATCGCCCGTCGTTCCGATCGATTGCCCACCCCTCCAAGCTGGGTACATGAATCCGAATTGCGGGATCAGGTTCCTATCGATGAACCATCTGGCGAAATACCTGATTGGTTAGAGGGCCTTGATAACCATCCTTCATCTGGAATTCAACCAACCCCAACCGAGGGGTCTGGTTTACCCGATGAGTTTAAGCAGCAATCAGAAACGGTAAATCCATTCATACCCGTCAGTGAGGAACAATCCTCCGAGCTGCCCGATTGGTTGGGAGAACCGCCAGCTCTTGCCGGCCTTTCAATAACTGAAGATCAACCCACCTTTCGTGATTATCAACCGGGAGCCTTATTGCCTGATTGGTTGGTTGAGCTCAGCCAGGAACCCGTCCCATCCGCGGATGATTCCCAATCCCAGCACGAACCCTCCAGGTCTACTGCTGGCTGGACTTCACCCGCAGATACGAATTCGGCAGAAACTCCCTGGATACCCGCCTCCACCCTGGATCATCCAGCTTCATCTGATATCGAAGATAGCAGCGCTGATAACTGGCTTCAAAACCTTCAGCAGCAATATAATCCGGACCAAACGGTCCAGCCCCCTGAAACCGTGATCCCTGATTGGTTGCAAGGGTTTGCAGCCGAAGGTGTGAATGAACCAGGTGTCGCGACTGAACCTATTGGGGATGCTGAGATCGTTAATTCCGCCTGGGTACCTGATGCTACCGTATCCAACCTGGCACCCTCTGTACAGACTGAAGGCTCCGAGCTATCGGGTGATCTCTCACAACCAGAAGCCGAGTCTGCCGCAGCGATGCCGGACTGGTTGATTGCACTGGAGACCCCGGTTACCGATCTCCCCCCCATCACCCAGGACGAGCTTGCGGCTGAAGTGCCAGGCGAATGGAATAACCAGGGTGTTCCTGAAGATACTACGGCCTCCTTACCAACCCCCGAAACCTCGGATGAGCTGCCCACCCCCGAAGCGATCGGCAATGTGGATGAGCCTCCTTTTCAAGAGCTCGCTCCACAAGGTGAAGTCCCTGTGGCGGCGACTTCTGGGTACGAAGAAGGCATTCCAGGCAATATACTCGCTCAACCGCCGGATGAATCCCAGGGAGCCGTTACCCCAGTAGAGATTACTCCGCTTGAGACCGTTTCAGAAGCAATCCCGGAAGAACCTCTCCCTGATTGGCTCGTCGGATTACAATCCGATTCATCCCCAGAACCGCTCCCAGCCAGCGAGACGTCAACACCACAACGAGGTGCATTGGATGTATCTGATTGGATGAAAGAACTGGAAGCTCAAGGTTTTACACCTGTCACAGAGCCAGAACCTGTTGTAAACCCGGTCGCCCTGAGGGACGATTCGCTGCTTGAACCATATGATGTTGTGGAAACCCAGGCTATCGTACCGGGTGCGGTTGAACCGGAAGGCACCCTTGGCATCCCGGCGATTGGACCAGAAGGAACGATTGAAACCAAATCGGCTGAAACCCAACCTGAGCCAGAAATCAACAGCATAGAAAAAACCGGTTTTGATGACGCGCCTGTCTCGCCTTTACCCGTCTTCCCGCTTCCGCCTACGCTTGATCAACTTTCTGAAGCCCAAACTGCAATGGCAACCGGGCAAGTAGATTCGGCTGTAGAAATCTATGCACAACTCATCCAATCCGACCGGCTCCTTATAGAATCGATTCACGATTTACGCAACGCCCTTTATCACCACCCGGTGGATGTGAGCATTTGGCAAACCCTTGGCGATGCGTACCTGCGTCAGAACCAGGTTCAAGAAGCTCTGGATGCCTACACCAAAGCGGAAGAATTGATGAGATAATCGTTCCATGGAGTAAAGCTAACCAACTCGGGGAAGCTTTCCCGAGTTGGTTTTTGTCTGACCGTTCAAGGGAGGCTATCATGGAAAGAACCTTAGTTTTAGTGAAACCGGATGGAGTACAACGGGGTTTAGTCGGGGAAGTGATATCTCGTTTGGAACGCCGCGGTTTAAAACTTGTCGGAGCAAAATTTTTGCAGGTCAACCTATCGTTGGCTGAAACTCATTATGCCATCCACAAGGGAAAGCCTTTTTATGAAGGGCTCATCCGTTACATCACCTCCTCTCCTGTGATGGCAATGGTTTGGCAAGGTCCATCAGCGGTAGCTGCTGTCCGGCAAACCATGGGGGCGACCCGCCCGATTGAGGCTGCTCCTGGAACGATCCGTCACGATTATGCATTAACGGTTGGACGCAACCTGACCCACGCATCCGATTCACCCGAAAATGGTGAGAAGGAAGTGGCTTTGTGGTTTACACCTGAAGAAATAGTGGAATGGGGCCGTGAAAACGATCGTTGGATCCTGGAGTAAAATCGATAAATCGGCAGTTTACAACATTTGGTTTAGGTCCACTGATCTGGCCTTAGTGATCTGTCAATGCCCCAGTGATCTTGACGCCCTCTTTAAGGTATGATAAACTAACTTCCGTTCGGGGGCGTGGTGTAGTGGCTTAACATGCGGCCCTGTCAAGGCCGAGACCGCGGGTTCGAATCCCGTCGCTCCCGCCAGAATAAAAGAGATCGCCTATGCGATCTCTTTTCGTTTACGAAGCATTTTCCAGCAACCTCGGATAGCCCAATCCTGATTGAGACGTACGTTAAGTTATCGATCCTTCGTATTCGACGCCTCAGATAAATAATCTGGCATGAACCAGTTGAAGCCATCCCTGGCTATCATTTCATCTGAAGTATTCGGACCCCAGGTCCCGGCAGCATAGTTTGGAAACCCTGGTGTTGGATTTTCTTTCCAACCTTGCTCAATGGGATCGATAATGCTCCAGGCAGCCTCCACCTGGTCTGCACGCATGAACAGGGTGGCATCCCCGAGCATCACATCCAGGAGCAAGGTTTCATAGGCTTCCGGTGGTTCACTATGATATGTCTCCTGGTAAGAAAACCGCATGGTAACTGGGTTCAAGCGTAAACGCGCCCCGGGTTGTTTGGCTTCAAAAGTCAACAGAATGCCTTCATCTGGTTGGATCGCCAAGACCAACCGGTTCGGTTCCCAATTGTCCACACTTCCTGGTGGGAAAGAACGATGAGGGACCGCCTTAAATTGGATTGTCGCTACAGAGACCTTTTCTGCAAGACGTTTGCCGGTGCGTAAATAGAAGGGTACATCCTGCCAACGCCAATTATCCACGAATAACTTTACCGCTGCAAACGTCTCCATTCGAGAGTCTGGTTCGACCCCAGGCTCACTCCGGTAACCCAGGACGTGTTCGTCCTGGATTCTACCCGCACGATACTGCCCTCGAATTGCATATTCCTGAACTTCATCTGGTTGAATGCAACGGATCGCGTGCATGACATCCACTTTCTTATTGCGGATCTCATCGGCGTCAAAGTTAACCATAGGTTCCATGGCTACCAGGCAAAGGATCTGCAATAAATGGTTCTGGATCATATCACGGAGCGCCCCTGCATTCTCATAATAAGGTCCACGGTGCTCAACCCCGACCGTCTCTGCAACTGTGATCTGAACATTGTCGATATATCTCCGGTCCCATAACGGTTCAAACATCCCGTTTGAGAATCGGAAAGCCAGGATATTCTGGACGGTTTCCTTCCCAAGATAATGATCGATGCGGTATATTTGGGATTCCGAGAAGTATTGGAGCAACATCAGGTTGAGCGCCTGCGCAGATGTCAGATCATGCCCGAAAGGCTTTTCCAATACGATCCGCGTCCGAGATCGTTCCTGGCAGAGTTTAACTTTATTCAACTGTTCCACAACGAGTGGAACCAGGCTGGGCTGGGTAGCCTGGTAGAAAATCCGCGAAGCCTTGACATCCCAATTCCGATCGATCTCATCCAACCTCTTCGACAACTCTTGAAATGCTCCGTTATCCTTAAAATCCGCTGCTACATAGACCAGTTTCGCGGCGAATTCTTTCCATGCATCTTTCTTGAATTCTCCTTTGGATAAGAACTGCTGAGCTCCTCCGAAAAGATGCTCTCGGAATTCGTCATCGTTCATTGCTTTCATGTCAACCCCGATGACGGCAAACTTTTCAGGAAGAAGCTTTTTACAGCATAGGCTATAGAGCGAAGGAATGAGCTTCCTCCAGGTAAGGTCACCGCCTGCGCCAAAAATAATAATGACACCTGGATTGGGTTGACTTTCTTCGACGCGCATATTTCTACTCCTCCTCCCACTGGGTATGGAAGATTCCACGTTCATCAATTCGTTCATAGGTATGCGCGCCAAAATAGTCGCGTTGCGCTTGGGTAAGGTTAGCCGGTAACCAGGCAGAGCGGTACCCATCATAATATGCAAGCGAGGCTGCGAAGGCTGGCAGTGGAATTCCAACTGTGATCCCTATTTTGGTGATTTCCCGCAGATCTGGAATACGTGGTTTCACCGAGTCAATCCCTATTGCAGGATCAAGTAACAGGTTAGGAAGTCCTGGATTCGCGTGATAGGCCATGTGGATTTTCTCCAGGAGTGCAGCCCGGATGATACAGCCTCCCCTCCAAATGCTCGCGATCGCACCCAGGTCAAGGTGGTATCCATACTGCTTGGAGGCAACATACAGTTGGGACATGCCTTGCCCGTAAGTAAGCAGCATGCCTGCATATAGAGCTCCCCGCAGACGCTCGAGAAAAGCTGGGCGCTCGATATCGAGTGCCGGCGGGGTTTCGTCTAGAACCCGGTTGGCTTGCTCGCGCTCCGTTTTGTATGCAGACAGGTCCCGGGAGGATACGGCCGCATCGATGGTGGGTACAGGTACGGCCAGATCCATAGCATCCTGTGACATCCACTTCCCAGTCCCCTTTTGCCGGGCTTCATCCAGGATTACATCGACCAACCTTAATTTGGTTTGTGGATCGATGAATGAAAAGATATTCGCGGTGATCTCGAGTAAGTAGGAATTGATTTCCGTCTGGTTCCATTGAGTGAACTCCTGCTGGATCTCATCATCCTGCATATGGAGTACTCGTTTCATCAGGTCATAGCTTTCAGCGATCAGCTCCATAAGCCCATACTCAATGCCATTGTGCACCATTTTCACATAATGGCCGCTCGCACCGGCTCCCATGTAAGTGATGCAGGCTTCTCCATTGACTCGCGCTGCTACCGAAGTGAGTATCGGCTCCACTCGCAGGTACCCATCTATTGGGCCTCCGGGCATCAGACTTGCTCCGCTACGCGCGCCATGCTCTCCACCTGAAATACCAACCCCTAAAAAGAGGACCCCTTTTTCCTGTAAAGTCTTTTGTCGTAATTCCGTATCCTTGTAATAAGAGTTGCCCCCGTCTATGATCAAATCATTAATATTGAGGAAAGGGAGCAAATCATGGATAACGGCATCAACTGGTGATCCAGCAGGCACCATCATCATAATCGCCCG
>JAQTMA010000098.1 GCA_028714615.1 Anaerolineaceae bacterium
GCAGGATGCTGCTGCGCTCGTAGCGCTCGTTAATCACGTCGTACAGGTCTTCCGGACCCGGCGGCTGGATGGGCTTGAGGCCGAAGTCATCCAGGATGAGTAAATCTGGGCGCAGGAAATTGCCCAGTCTGCGCTCCCAGGAACCATCCGCCCGGCCCCCGTTGAGCTGCTGGAGCGTTTTTTGGACACTCTGAAAAGCAGATCAAAGCCCTGGCGGGCGGCTTCCTGACCAAGAGCCTGAGCGAGGTGGGTTTTGCCCACCCCAGTCGGGCCACAGATGAGCAGGTTGCGGTGCTGGCGGACATATTCGCAGGCGGTCCGTTGCAGGATCTGCTGGCGGGTGAGGTTGGGGTTGAACTGGAAATCAAACCCTTCAATGGTTTTCGCAGCATTGAGGGTGCTGCGACGCAGACGCAGGCTGAGTTGCTTCTGAGCGCGGCGTTCGGTCTCGTCTTCCAACAGGCGGGAGAGGAATTCCATGAACGACCATTGACCGTCAATCGCCTGGCGGTTGTGCGCCTCAAGCGTTTCCAGCACGCCAAACATGCGTACCTGGCGTAGTTGGTGAGAAAGCTGTGGTTTCAGTTCCATGCCGCCACCTCTGCCAAAGCCCCGACCATTTCATCTGGCGCCCGCGAGAAGGTGTGCGCCGGGGGTAGCTGGACCGGGATCGCCGGGCCTTCTTGATCCAGGTTTTGTTTCAGGATGCCTTTCACCGTTTTGTAAGCCGGGTCGCCATAATCCAGCGCTCGTTGGCAGGCGTCATTCAGACGTTGGCTGCCATACTTCTCACCCAGGCGCAGTAACCTGCCTGCCTGATGCAGCCGATCCAGCACCGGTTCGGCCAGGATCTGCTCAACCGTTTGCTGGACGGCTGGGCCAAGCTCTGCGGCCTGCGCCAGACAGGTCTCCCGGGTGCGCTCCAGACCCGGCAATTTCTCGGCCGGATAGTGATCGCGATGGGTCTGGCGGGTTCCGGGTTGGAGACGCTGGGGTGGATTTACCAGGTGTTGGGTGTGGCGCTGCCGCTGACCTGGGGGATTTCGCTGATGAGAGGGGTGCTGTACATTCCCAAGTTATCGTACAAAACTGGTTACCGCCCGTTCTGAACTGTGTACTCGCCGAATTTAATCCTTTCAAATAACTTAATATCTGCGCAGTCATCATGAACTTCGTTCACCCCCAAGGATGAAAATGGTGCTATAACGATGGCACCGGCTGACACAGAGATCGGTTTGTAATTGGTGCCGCGAGCCTGATGAGCAGTCGGATCCGGATACCCGTAGGCACCCCCAATTGTCGCTCCCGTTACTGGGAAGCACGAAGGTCAGTTTCTGACGATTCGGGTATCCACGCCAGCCGGAATCTTGTATGTGCGAGGGTATGATGGACATTGTTCACACTCACTGTGTGGGTTTGGATGTGCATAAGAAGACGGTGGTGGCCGCAATCATCGTTCCGGGAAAGAAAGAAACCCGAACATTCGAAACCATGACATCTGACTTGCTGGTGCTCTCGGATTGGCTTACGGTTGAAGGGGTAACCCATGCGGCAATGGAAAGCACAGGCGAATACTGGAAGCCAGTTTTCAACATTCTGGAGAACAACTTTGAGGTGTTGTTGGTCAATGCCCAACATATCAAGTCCGTCCCAGGGCGTAAAACGGACATCAAAGATGCGGAATGGATCGCGGACCTACTGCGGTATGGACTTTTGAAGGCCAGTTTTATTCCACCGGTTGGGCAACGGGAGTTGCGCGAGTTGACCCGCTATCGCACCACTTTTGTGCAAGAAAAGGCCACCCTGGTCAATCGGATCCAGAAAGTGTTGGAGAGCGCTAACATCAAGCTGGCCAGCGTGGCAAGCAATGTGGTGGGTGTTTCTGGACGAGCTATGCTTGCAGCAATCATTGAAGGAAAAGCTGCCCCGGCCGAAATGGCGGAACTCTCAAAAGGACGCTTACGCGAGAAACCCGACCAGTTAATCAAAGCGTTAGAAGGGCAGGTCAAAGCCCATCATCGCTTTGTTTTGACCGAGTTGCTATGCCAGATTGACAGCCTGGACGAAACGATAGCCCGTTTTGATCAACAGATTCAGGAATACTGCCGCCCTTTTGAGGAAGTTGTTAACTTGCTTGATACCATTCCCGGTGTGGCTCGTCTAACTGCTGAGATCATTGTGTCTGAGATTGGCATCGATATGAGCCGATTTGAGAGTGCCAACCACCTGTCGGCATGGGCTGGTCTCGCCCCAGGCAATAACGAAAGTGCTGGAAAACGTCTTTCAGGGAAGACCAGACGAGGTAATAAGGCGCTTGGAGTTGCCCTCAATCAGGCAGCTCATGCAGTCGCTCACATGAAGAACAATTATCTAGCTGCCCAATACCACCGCCTGGCCGGTCGGAGAGGGCAAAAGAAAGCCATTGTCGCTGTCGCCCATTCGATTTTGGTGATCACTTATCACATGGTCAAACGTAAGGAGCCTTATCGAGAATTAGGTGGTGACTACTTTGACAAGCGCCGTCCTGAGGCAACTGCTAAACGCCTTGTGAAACGTTTGGAGCAGTTGGGTTTTACTGTTTCGCTCGAGCAAGCCCCTGCCCCTCTTGCGGCCTGAGTTTATTTTCAGGTCAGTTACAAAATAACATCAATCAAAGTCTCTATAATTTGTACTGCCTCGTTTGGTTGTAAGTTTTTCAGGCCGTTCTTGGCACGCTCATGCCACTTTTCCAATACGCTGGTCGGCATTTGGGGAACATCATTCGTCTGTAATTCCTGCAATAAAAGGTGGCGAGACATCACAAAAGCTGGATTAAATAGTAGTGAGACTGTCCAATATGAACTAACTATTGGTCAGCAGATTTCCGCGACAAGGTATCAAAACAGTGGGAATATTTGCAATCAATCCTCCTGCCTAGATAACGGGAAAACCTTAGAAAAATTCCTTAGGTTGATGCCAAATCACGTTGGGTTTCACCTGGGGACTTGTTACTGATTTATCCAGACAGAAGGATCGATGTTAGTAGAGCAATTATTTCCGAATAGCTACTCCACTTTCAGCGTGGCAGGTGGTTGAAAACGAATTCTCCCTCATAACGGTATGCTTCTCCCATTACCGCTCCAGAGTGGCCTGCTAACCCGTACCACAGTGCGATCGCCGTATCTAACTGGCGAGTCAATGCGAGCCCAAGCTGGGCATCATCTTTTGATAGTTCATCAAAATCAGGCACCAGCGTCCGCAACAACAACTCGGGTGCCCGGTTTTTTATACTCTGAGCGCTGAAGGACATCTGGTAAGACAAAACAGACAGAGCCTTCTCCTTAATGTCAAAATATTTGCTGATCTCGATGATGCAATTGGGACGTTCTGGGCTCATGTAATATAGTGAGTGCGGCATGTAAGGTGCAAATCCACCACATTCTTCAATGTGCCAATCGCGGCCTGCGATTGCGAATGACTCGGAGTATAACAACGCCAGCAAGCGTCGATCCGGGTCCAGGTCATGTTGAGCGTGTTCGGGATCCTGCATAATGACAATATCTGGGCGAATCCGCCGCACCATCGATACAATTCGTTCTTTGCTGGCAGCATTTAATTCCCAATCGGCATACCGAAAATCGAGGAACTCCACATCTTGAATTCCTAAGACCGCCGCAGCCTCTTTGATCTGAAAGCGCGATTCCTGACGAGCGAGCGTCACTGCCGCGTACACCTGATCACCCTTGGAAATGTGGGCTGCGAGGGTACCCCCGCACTCCACGATTTCAAGGCCAAAGCTCGCCAGCATTAAAACAGTTGTCATGATTTGTCCTCCTTAGCATAATGAACGGTTAGTCTGTTGATGAGTCTCTGCTCGGTAAATGAAATGTCGGATAGAAATTAATGTTTCAGTCTCGGATTAATGACCTTCTCCAACGAAAAGCCAATCAAAGCGAACCCTAAGGACGCGACCCCAATCATTAGCCCCGGCGGTAACACCCACCATTTCCATGCTGGGGTTAGAAAAGCACCGCGAACCTGGGCCCAATACAAGATGCCACCCCAGCTTTTCTGCAAGGGATCGCCCAACCCCAGGAAGCTTAACGAGGCTTCGAGTAAGATCGCCCCGCTGCTGGCCTGGATGAACTGGCCAACAGCCAGCATCAGCACCTGGGGCAGGACATGGTGAAAGATGATATATCCATCTCCAGCACCGGCTGCTCGAGCGGCTTTTACATAATCTTCTGAAACCAAGCGAATCACCTGCGAGCGAATGATACGAGCCGTACTGGCCCAACTCAACAGACCGATAATCAGGATAGTATTCAGCAGACTGCGACCCAGGTATGCCGCAAACAAAATGAGCATTGGCAAGAAGGGTAAGGTCAGGATGACATCCACAAACCGCATGATCACCCGGCCGAAAGAAGACGAATAATATCCGGCAATCAGACCGATCGTTGTGCCAATGGAAATCGAAACCAGGGCAGCTACTACCCCTACCGTCAGCGAGATCCTTGTCCCGAAGATCAGCTCGCTGAAGATGTCTTGCCCGATGTCGTTTGTTCCCAGCACATATTTCGCGCTAGGTACTTGGAAGGGTTTCCCAACACGTTTTGCAGGGTTATAGGGACTGAGCAGAGGCGCAAAAACTGCGGTAAATACCAGGCAGAATAGGAAGACTCCACCCACAATCCCAGCGATTGAGTTGGATGTCAGACGAATACCCCGTTTTGACCTTTGGGAGGCCGCCGGATAGGGAGCGGGTTGGGGCGAGAGAGTAAGTTGAGGGATATTCGTAGCCATTACAGTTTTGCCCTCGGGTCTAACATGGGATATATCAAGTCGGCAAGCAGGTTAGAGAGCAGCATGGCGATGGTGAACAGTAAAAATGCTGCTTGCATGACGGGGTAATCTCGGCCACTCACGGCCTCAAAAATAAGCCGTCCCAAACCGGGATAGGAAAACACCGTTTCCGTAACCACCGTGCCACCGAAAGCGAAACCTAAACGCAAGGCCAGAATGGTAACGACCGGCGCGAGCGCATTCCGGACCACATGCCGAAATAAGACAGTTTTTTCAGACAGACCTTTCGCGCGGGCTGTACGGATAAAATCCTCTCCGATGATACCCAGCATGGTATACCGCATCGTGAGAAATATATTAGGCGTACTGAGCAGAGAGAGCGTGATGACCGGCATCACCGCATGTCGAGCGATATCGAGAAACTTGTTCCAGCCAACCAAGGCTTCTCCCGGTGTGACTGCCCCATGGGAGGGGAGCCAACCCAGCTGAACGGCAAATACCGATACCAGAAGCATCCCGATCCAAAAGGAAGGCAGGGAATCGACCATGATCATTCCCCACAGCATGGACAGATCCATTGGTTTTCCCCGGTTCCAACCCGCTAAAGCCCCCAGAGCAATCCCCAGGATGGCGGAGACGACCAGCGAAGCTCCGGCAATCAGGAGCGACCAGGGAATTCGTTCCGCGATTACATCGATAATCGGCCGTTTTTGACGATAGGAGTAACCGAAATCTCCTTGGACAATTTTTCCAAGGTATTTCACATACTGTTTCCAAAGAGGTTGGTCGAGGGAGGCGTCGGCAACTACTTGAGCCCTTTCTTCGGGACTCAGCAAGCCTACTTCTGCCCCGGCCAGGAGAGCCAGAGGGTTGCCAGGCATCAGGCGTGGAAGGAAAAAGTTGATGGTGATGGAGATGATCAACACCAGCACATATTGTAAAATTCGATTTCCTTGTGCTTCAGATAACATACCTGGCAACCCTTCAGTAAATAGGTTTACGGATGACTGGTCGTTGGTAGGAAGGATAAGCGGCTTAGTACGCCTTGGCCTGCAACGAAGACCCAATTGTCATAGACATCTGCCCAATAAGCGTAATTTCCGTCTGGATACACGAGGGTGACGAATGGCACCCCTTCCGCAATGGCTGCTTGGAGGTCGCTGACCAATTGCTTTAATGTGGCGGGATCGGTGGTCTTCAGGATTTGATTGCTCAGTTCATCGACTTTCGCATCCTTGAATCCGGTCACATTGAGGACCCCAATGCCGACATCGGAATGAACTAATTGCGGAAGCTGGGCAGGATCGGTGCCTGAGCTGGCCGCCCAACCCCACATCGCCATCTGGAAGTCGCGGCCTTTCGCCACGTCAAATTCAGGCCAAACCTTGTTTTCCCAGGTGGTTGATTCAACTGCGGCTACATCCACAGAAATGCCGACCACATTCAACATTTCCTTAATCAATTCTGCCATGCGTAAGCGCAGGGAATTACCCGCAGGGGTGATGAGTTCGTACTTCATCGGCTTGCCATTAAATTCGCGAATGCCATCCCCATTGGTGTCTGTCAATCCCACCTTGTCTAATAGGGCTTTCGCGGCTTCGGGATCATAGGTGCCTTTCAAGTTCGGGTTAACCGCGGCGTGCATCGGGTGCGTGAACCCAGGATTCCCGACCGTAGCGGCGCCTAAATACACTGTATCCACCAAATCTTGCTTATTGATCGCCTGGTCAAGAGCTTGCCGGACCTCGACCTTATCGAATGGCGCTGTTTGTACATCGTATGTCAGCAGACTGGTGGAAAATTCCGGACCGGAAGCGATTTTAATTCCCTTGACTGCCCCGAGAATCGCGACCTGCTCGGGAGGAATTGAACGGCTCACCATGTCCACTTCTTTCCCCTGGATCGCAGCCATCATGCCCGCATCGTCGGAGAATTGGATGAACTGTAGTTCCTTCACCAGCGGTTTCCCAGCCCAATAATCGTCATTGGCGGTGAAGCGGTAGAACTGGTCAGCTTTGTGTTCCGCCAACTTATAAGGGCCGGTACCAATGTTGGTTTGGAATTCTTGGGTTTTCGGATCGGCGACATCTTTCCAAACATGTTCCGGGATGATCGGAACATCGATCAGCACTTGGAAGGTGAAGGAGGGATTGGGGCCTTTCATTTTGACCACTAGATGGGAGGGATCCGTTACCTCGACACTATCCACAATGCGGAGATCTTTGGAGAAGCGGCCGATCTTCTTCTCGGTATAGTATTGGAAAGCAAACTTCACATCATTGGCAGTGAATGGTTTGCCGTCATGCCACTTCACCCCGTCTTGAAGGGTAATGTCATAACTCATCCCATCTGCGCTGGGTTTCACTTCCGTCGCCAGCCAGGGTTTGGGCTCGCCTTTACCGTCCACCTGGTAAAGAGTATCGTATTGCAGCATCATCATATACCAGCCCGGATAGCCGGTCACGTAGGTATAGGGATTCGCAGAGCTCTCGTCTTTGGCAATGGCAATGCGCAATTTTTCCACCTGTGCAGGTGCGGGGACCTGGGTGGGTTCAGGTGGGGTCGTGGGCTCAGGCGCCTGGGTCTGCGCGGCAGGCTGTTGGGGGGCGTCTGTCGGTGCGGAAACTGGCGGCTGGGTCGGGGCGGGGGTTGCAGCCGGCTGACATGCCGCCAACAGCACCGAAAACAGGACGAGCAGGGTAATCATCGACCAAATGGATTGGTGGGCTTTCATTTTTTCCTCTTGCTTTCCTCTTGGATACACGGATGGAAATAACTGCGGATAAAATCCACAACAGCATCTATTGCTATCCACCTCCTTCCCAAGGGTATGGTTCAGGATAATCGATGACAGGCAGCCCAATGCCGGGGGTGTATCTCAACCAGCTCAGGTTCTACCGTGGTGCAAACCCCTTGCTTGGCTAAGGGGCAGCGGGTGTGAAAGCGACAACCAGAAGGAGGCGAGATGGGACTGGGAAGATCTCCATCCAATACTTGCCTGTGTCGGCTGCGTTCGGCGGCAGGGTCAGGGATTGGCACGGAACTGAGCAGTGCCTGGGTATACGGATGCAAAGGCGAGTCATATACTGCTTCTTTGGGCGCAATTTCGACCACCCGTCCCAGGTACATAATCGCCACCCGGTCGGATATGTGCCGGACCATCGCCAGGTCATGAGCAATAAACAGGTAGGTCAGGTGAAGCTTCTTCTGAAGGTCCTTTAACAGGTTGATAATCTGGGCTTGAATGGAAACATCCAGCGATGAAACCGGTTCATCGCACACAATGAATTCGGAATTTAATGCAAGCGCCCGGGCGATGACAATCCTCTGCCGCTGACCCCCGCTAAATTCATGCGGAAAGCGGTCGGTGTAGGAGGAATCTAATCCTACATTTTCCAGGAGTTGGTTGACCCGCTCGCGGATTTCCCGTTGATCCCGTACTCCATTGACCACCAGAGGCTCGGCAATCACCTGCCCAATGCGCATTCGCGGGTTCATCGAGGCATAGGGATCCTGAAAGATTAATTGCATCCGTCGTCGGATAGGCTGTAACTGACTGGAGCGAAGAGAGGTTAGTTCTTTATCATCCAGGAAGATTTGACCAGCCGTCAGATCGCACAGCCGCAGGATCGCTTGGCCTAATGTGGTTTTTCCACACCCGCTCTCCCCGACCAGACCCGTGGTTTTTCCTCGTTCGATGACCAGGTCCACCCCGTCTACCGCTTTTACCCACTGTGGCTTCTGGAAGAGGCCACCTTTGGGGACTGGGAAATGTACCTTCAGCCCTTTCACCGTGACAAGCGGGTCGATTATCTCTTTCGCGTGTTGGTTTGAACAGCAGGCAGCTAAAGCGGTATCATGATTGCCTGTCTTGGCTAACTCCTCCCACTTCCAGCAGGCAGAATAATGGGCTGGGAGATCTGTCTCCACCAGAGGTGGAACATCCTGGCAGCAACGCTCATCGGCGCAAGTGCATCGCGGCTCATATGGGCATTGGGATAACTCCTCCGTGACATTGATTGGAGAACCTTTAATCTCAGGCAACACCTCACTAATAGCCAGGTGCAAGCGGGGGATAGACAGTAATAATGCTTGCGTATACGGATGGCGAAGCTCCCGGTAGGCCTGGTCGACCTGGCAACTCTCCATGACCCTACCCCCGTACATGATCGCAACCCGGTTAGCAATGCTGGCAACCACCCCCAAATCATGCGTGATCCATACAACGGACATTCCCAGATCACGCTGCAACCTCTTAACAAGTTCGACAATTTGGGCTTGGATCGTGACATCCAGGGCGGTTGTGGGCTCATCGGCAATTAGCATTTTGGGATTGCATGAGAGGGCCATGGCAATCATCACTCGCTGGCGCATGCCCCCCGAGAACTGGTGAGGAAAATCATTCCGGCGCGATACCGCATCTGGGATACCGACCATGGAGAGCAACTCGATGGTCCGCTGGCGCGCTTGGGAGCTGGTCAAGCTCAGATGAAGGGTGATGGCTTCATCAATTTGCTTTCCGACAGTCATCACCGGGTTCAGTGAGGTCATCGGGTCCTGAAAGATCATCGCTATTTCACTGCCGCGAATGTGTCGCAAATCCGCTGGAGGGAAATGAAGCAGATCTTTTCCCCGGAACAGGATCTTCCCTGAGACAATTTCACCCGGAGGGCAAGGGATCAGCCCCATGACCGATAGCATGGACACACTTTTCCCGGAACCCGATTCACCTACGATGGCAAGGATTTCCCCTTCCTCTAGATTGAGGGACACGCCACTAACTGCCCGGACCAGGCCATGATCGGTGTGAAATTGAACACACAGGTTATGGATCTCTAACAGTGAGGCCATACCGTCTCTCGCGGATGAATTGTGAGTAAGTCTATTTTGATCGCCGAAAATCAATCAATCGGGCAGAGTTCCCGAGTACGGGAAGGGCCGATAATTCATGCATCAAGGCACCCACGACCGGACCGATGATCCCGAAACCGCCGAGGAGGACAGATAGCAGGTTCATGGACATGGAGAAGACCACATTTTGTTTAATTACGCGGAGCGTCCGCCGGGAAAGTTCAATGATCTGGGGAAGCCGGCTGATATCGTCGGTCATCAATCCGATGTTGGCAGTCTCGATTGCCACATCGGTTCCGGCCACACCCATCGCCACACCGATATCAGCAGCCGCCAAGGCGGGGGCATCATTGACGCCATCCCCGGCGAATAGAACTTTCTTGCCCTGGGCCTGGTATTGGCGGATGATCTCAAGTTTATCCTGAGGCAGAACTTCCGCATGAACGTGGTCGATCCCTAACTCTTGGGCGATCAAATTTGCGGTCCGCGGATTATCTCCCGTAATCATCACCACTTCCGAAATCCCCATCCGTTTTAATTCCCGGATCGCCTCTTTCGCCTCGTTGCGGGGTGTGTCAGCCAATGCAATCAAGGCTTCCACCCGACCATCTACACTCACCGGAATCACGGTCTGGCCGCGTGTTTCCAAGTCGCGAGCTTGACTATCGATCTTCTGAGACCAGTCGATCGATCGTTTGGCAAGCATAGCCCGACTGCCAATGACCACACTGTGTCCACCATATTTGGCCGCAACTCCATAGCCGGGAAGGACCGAAAAGTCGGTCGGGTCACCCAACGTCAGGTTTTGCTCTTGACACGCCCTAACGATGGAACTTCCAATGGGGTGTTCGCTGAAGCGTTCGACGGTCCCCGCCAGCGTCAAAATCTGGTTCTTAGACATCCCATTCAGGACAACGATCTCTTTGACAACCGGTTTGCCGTGAGTCAAGGTACCGGTCTTATCAAATGCCACCACATCCACTTTCCCGGCATGCTCCATGGTGGCACCAGCTTTAATTAACATACCTCGTTTGGCGGCGTTTCCAATGGCGGCGACGACTGCGGTAGGAGTGGCCAACACCAATGCACAAGGGCAAACCACGACCAAAACTGTGATCGACCGCAGGATATCGTGGGTCAGGAGATATACGAGGATTGCGATGCCAAAAGTTACCGGTACTAATATTTTAGCATATTGATTGGCGACACGTTGGACTGGCGCTTGGGTAGCCTGGGCGTCCTTGACCAAACGAACAATATGCCCCAGGGTTGTATTTTCACCCAGGCGGGTGACTTTGACTTCCAAGTGACCAACCTCATTCAATGTTCCGGCAAAGACCTCATCCCCGGGCTGTTTCTCGACCGGCATCGATTCCCCGGTAATGGCTGCTTGATTAATGGAGGCTTCCCCCGTTAAAACCGTACCATCAACCCCGATCCGCTCACCGGTTCGGACCAAGACCCGATCTCCAAGCAAGACTTGCTCGAGAGGGATTGTGATATCTTTCTGATCCCGTCGAACGGTGACGGTAGCAGGAACCAACTTAGCCAGTTCGCGAAGAGCATTGTTCGCTCGCGCCATGGTGAAATTTTCCAGCCAATCACCGATTGACATCATGAATACCACTAATGCAGCTGCACTGTACTCGCCCACGATAATGGCTGCAATCATCGCTGTACTGGCCATAACACCTGCGGTAATGTCATGGTTAATGATCAGCCCTTTAGCCGCAAATAAGAATAATGGCGTTCCCCCGATGAAGGCCGCTGCAAGATACACCCAATGGCCGATCTGCGGAGCGCCGAAGATAGAGATAAGAAACGCAGCGACTAACAGGAACGCGTTGGCAAATGTCAGGAGAGTATCTCTGGAGAGTAAAAATTCACGGTACCGAGTAAAAAAGCTTGGCTTTGTATCGTGGCAGCTGCATTCGATGGATGCTGTCTCCTGAGCCTGCATGGTTGATACACTCCTTTTAATTCATAATGGATTTTATCCCCTATCCCCCCATAGGGGATATAGGATATAATAACAAGGTACAAACCTGATTACTAGTGATTAATGTCATTTTCTTCACATTTGATAAAATCATGATCTGGGAGGGAGGTTTAAACCGGCTGTATTCTCCCCTTTAGATCTATCACTTGATCCTGTTCAAGATCGGATATATATTCAAATGGGAATGATCCAAACGCAAGATTTGGAACTTTTTTCGAAAAGATAGAGGCAGACTATGTCCACAAAAGAAAAGCAGAATGGGGATTCAAGGGCAGAAGCTCAACCGACGGTTGAAGAACATCACCACGGCCAGCATGAGGCGGTAATTAACCGACTTGCCCGCATCGAGGGACATGTACGGGCTATCAAACGGATGGTCGAAGAAGACACGCCTTGTCCAGATGTCCTGCTTCAGGTCGCAGCGGTTCGTGCCGCCCTCAACAGCGTAGGCCGAATCATTTTAGAGGATCACCTGCAAAGCTGTATGGTCGATGCAGTCGAAAAAGACAATTATCAGCGAGCGCTGCGAGACTTGAAGGTTTCCCTCGACAAGTTTATTGGTTAACCGGAACGGGGGTATTGCTACACAGATTCTGTCCCCAGATCGGGATAACCACCTTGCCTAAGTAATTCAGGGGAGAGTTGATTCTAGCAATTTAACTGTTGGAATTCAATGATGGGAATATTAATTAAAGACTCCACTGCAAGAACCTGTACTTTAACAACCCAAGAATCTGGTACAAAGTCTACCAGGCGCGGTTAAACCGCCAAAACCACCTTTGAGCCAGACATAAATAGAACTAGCAGAAGATTCCTGAACACCTTGTTCCTCGAGTCGGGGGTCCTTTGGTTCATTTTCGAGCCTTATTTTGGCTTCCAGGTAGCGTTGTATCCGCCGGATGTTGGCTATGGCAGCGGAACCGATCAGCAGACAAGCCACCCGGAACTTGCCTCGTACGGGGAGCTTACCGGCCGAGAAAGGATGTTTGACACTCCGTACGGTGGCTTCGATGGCCGCCCGCAAGTTGCGGCATTCCTTTGGTTGTCACTGACTGCGCCGTCTGCGGTCAGCCGCCTACGCCTCCGCCTGGGTAAAACGCAGATGATGACGGGGGTCGCGTTGGCCGGGTAGAGCTGGACATTGACCCGCCAAAGGACAGACTTGACATCCTCCGACGGAGAAGTGCGCCACAAACGCTTTCTTTTGGCTGCTGGTCTGCACCGCAACGATTTGCCCGCTGGGGCAGGCGACTTTCACCGGCTTGCCGTCTTCATTGAACTGGATCGCGAAGTCCGCCAAGTGCAGTTGATCAGGGTGGGGACTGCGCCCACGGATGGCTGTCTGGATTTATTCCACGTGGTGCTCCTGCAAGACGACATCGGCGGTTGGGCTCCCATGCCCGCCATCCGTATAGATCGTCTCCACCTGGGTGCGCTCTTTCAGGTTGGGTAAGGTTTCCGCCAGCAGTTGGCTATCATCGGTATGATTGGAGGCCGTCTGAACTTTGGTAACACTTGCACCTGCGCTGCAAGTGCAGGTGTCAGTTGCAGCGCATTGTGCGGGTCGCAGGGTTCAGTCAGGTTGGCCGAATAGTCTTGATACCCCTTTCCACGCTTCTGCCGATAAGTGGCTTCCAGATCGTCGGGGGATTGCAGGCTGGCAGCGGTCAAGTCTGCGTCCGCTTTAGCGCTCACCCGCGCGCCGCTGGGGTAGGGCTGGGGTTGGACCTGGAAATGTTCGCCAAAGACGCGCTCCAAGACCTGGTACACCACCTATGGGCCATAGCCCGGCTGCAATTCCACCACCAGACGTTGCACCAGTTCGCCGATTTGCTGCAAATGCCCGGCGGTTTCTTCGCGCTTCATGCGGTAAACGTACTGTCCTGCGTGTCCTTGCAGATAGGGCGCAAAAGCTTCCGCGTAGTTCTGCTGGTCGGTCTCATTGAGCATGCGATAGACCCGCTGCAAGACTTCCACCAAGAGCTGCACCCGCCCCATGTGGCGGATATTCGAGGCGACCATCGTACTAACCATCCGCAGTTCCCCGGTTTTGACCTGAAAGGCCGCCAGCTTCTCATCCGTCACCTGGTCTCAGGCTTGATCCAATAGGTTCTGACCTTCTTGCTGCATGTACTGGCTGAGACGACCCCGAAAATAGTAGAGCGTGCGCAGATCGAAATCACCTTCTCCCAATTGCCAATAGCCCAAAGCATAGCGCACCTGCACATCTTAGCAGAACGCATCGTACATCTCTTCGTCGCTCCAGCCGTTGCCTGCTTTTAGATATTCCAGTCCGACCAGGACGTTGATTGGCACGTTGGGTCGGGAGGGACAATCGGCATACAGAACGGAAAAGGGTTCTTCCTTCAGGCGACAGAAGAACTCCCGATAGAAGACGCCCGACCAGGAGGTCTCCAGGCGTTTGCGCAGCTTTTCGGATAGCTCATCCACATGACTGGTGAGCGGGAGTTGCAAGTGATGGCGATTTTGTTTGAACCAGCTTTCGGCCTCAAGCGTTGGGATGAGCTTGATTATATTAAAACCTTTGCCTTTTGAGCAGGGTCCAATTCGGACGATCATCGTCCGTTCGTTTTTGCAGTGGAGTCGTTAATCTCGTTTGAACTAATCTCAATCCCGACCAGAGTTGTAATCCTGATCTCATTACTCATTCCGTCATAATTGATCAGGCTGACCTCTTGTCCCTGGCTATCCTTATAAAAATATTCGATTGTCTTGATGTTGTTTTCTCCTTTATTTACCCGGATCTGGATTTTCTTGTTGATCATCCTTTGACTCTGGCCGTTGGCATTCTCCCGGCTCAAGATATAAATTCCGTATTCTCCCAATTTGCAGATGTTAATGGTTTCGTTGGCTGTTTTCCCATTCTGGCTGATCGAGATAATCTGTGGCTCTACTTCCGCTTCGGTTACACTCTTATACACCGGCAACTGGGCGCATTGATACAATATTTTTGTACTGGCTACGGCTTGTTCCTTGGAAATAATCCTGAAAGGTGGGAGGATATGGGTTTGCTCCGCTCCGGTCGTAGCCTGCTGGGCAATCTTAGTGGCATTGAGGTCTGGGGTCGGGGTGACCTGGTCAATGGTCACCAATGCACTGGGGCTGTTGTCTTGTGTCGGATTTACCGGCTGAGTTAGCTGTAGCTCCTTGGCGCACCCAGCCAGGAGTGATCCAACTATTACCAATTTGATCGTTGTGAGAAGACTTGGGGTCATTTTTGCTCTTTGCGTCGGGTTGTTTAGAATGAAGTAGCCTTTCGTTCCTGGCTGGGTAACTTAGCCGAGAA
>JAQTMA010000099.1:0-5001 GCA_028714615.1 Anaerolineaceae bacterium
ATGAAGCAGAAAACACGCTACAACATCCGTCTGGCAGAAAAAAAGGGTGTTATCGTGCGTCCCTGCGCAGACCTGGGTGAGTTCGAGCATCTCATGCAGGCTACCGGACAGCGCGATGGCTTTGCCGTCCACAGCCTGGAATACTACCGCACGGCTTACCGTCTGTTCGCTGCTCGAGAGGAGTGTGCTCTTCTGGTGGCTGAATACGCCGGAACGTCCCTGGCGGCGGTGATGGCCTTCCGCCGTGGGGTCCGCGCCTGGTATTTTTATGGAGCCTCCAGGGAAGCCGAGCGCAGCCGCATGCCAGCTTATCTGGTGCAGTGGGAGGCTATGCGTTGGGCGATCCTCCACGGCTGCCAGGAATATGATTTATGGGGTGTTCCGGACGCGGAGGAAGCCCAATTGGAAGCGCAATTCACCGAGCGCTCGGATGGGCTATGGGGTGTTTACCGTTTCAAGCGCGGTTTTGGCGGCCGGCTGGTGCGCTCTGTAGGCTCGTGGGACCGCGTCTATCTCCCATCGCTGTACGCGCTGTACCGGGTTTGGATGGCACGCCGGCAGGTGGAGGGGTGATGTCGGAAAAAACCGTCCTGTTGAAAAGCGCATTGATTGATCCTCGCCCAAACTGGGCGGAAGATTGGAATGCCTTGATTGTTGGTCTGCCTGGAGCACACATACTCCAAACCTGGGAGTGGGGGCAGGTTAAAGCGCGGGTGGGTTGGCAGCCACTCCCGCAAGTTTGGCGGGACGCACAAGGCTGGCCGCAAGCGGCGGGGTTGGTGTTAGAACGCGAATTGCATATCGGTGGATTACAAATTCCGCTACGGGTGCTGTACGTTCCCAAAGGCCCGCTGGTGGATTGGTCGGATACCTTATTGCGCGCACGGGTGTTGGACGACCTGCAGTCCCTGGCGCGCAAGCGCAGCGCCATTTTTCTAAAAATCGATCCGGATGTGATCCTGGGAACGGGAGAGCCCGGAACCCCCGATGCCTGGGAGAATCCCATGGGTACGCAAGTGCAAGCCGAGCTCAGTTCCCGGGGTTGGCAGTTTTCTTCAGAGCAAATTCAATTTCGAAACACAGTAACGATCGAGCTATCCCCTTCCGAGGATGAGCTATTGGTGGGGATGAAGCCAAAAACACGCTACAACCTGCGCCTGGCACAAAAGAAAGGAGTGCTCGTCCGGCCTGGGGGCATCTCTGACCTCCCGCTGCTTTACCGGATGTACGCTAAAACTTCCGTTCGGGATGGGTTTGTCATCCGCGATGAAGCCTATTACCTCAATGTTTGGGAAAGCTTTATCCATGCGGGAATGGCGGAACCCCTGATCGCAGAAGTGGAAGGCATACCGGTCGCAGCAGTGATCGTCTTTCGGTTTGGCCAAAAAGCCTGGTATCTGTATGGCATGTCACGCCAGCTTCACCGTGAGAAAATGCCAAACGTGCTGCTCCAATGGGAGGCGTTGCGCCGGGCTAAGAGCGCTGGCTGCCGGGTGTATGACCTGTGGGGTGCGCCGGATGAATTTACCGAAAAGGATCCCCTCTGGGGAGTATACCGCTTCAAACAAGGACTGGGGGGACAAGTAGTGCGCTCACTCGGCGCCTGGGATTACCCGGTAGGTTCCAGTTTATATCGATTCTATACCCGCCTGCTTCCCCGGTGGCTCGATTGGATGCGGCATAGGGGTCGTGCACGTACACAACGAACAGTCCAGAGTGTATAAATTTCTTCACCTTATTTTAAGCTTAACCTCTTGAATCTGCATCAGGATCTCTTTATAATTGGCAATGCTGGTCTAAAAACGCCGAATTAGTTTACCGGCGGTAATTTGCAGATCACATCTGCAGAGTAAAGGGGGTTCAAGTGAACCGGTTTGTGCCCCGGTTTCGAACCTGATCAAGTGGTTGACCATTCTATTGGTATATCTTATTGAGTAGAGGTGTTAAATGTTAACTCAACGTCATTCAAATGCGAAGCAGTTAATCGCTGCTGCGTTATTTCTGGCTACACTTTTTCTGTTTCTCGGTCTCTTCTTATCGGCCGTCCATCCGGTTAGCGCCGAAGGTGGCATATCTGGAACAGGGACGTCCGTTGTGCCGGTTACCGGCAATGCCGGCGTTTCCAACCAGAATGCAATCGACCTCAATCAATTATTGAGCTACACCGTTGTCGATCGCGATGGGATGCAGATTGGCAGAGCCAACACATTTGTCTTGGATCTTCGCAACGCTAGTGTCTGCTCGGTTGCGAGCAGCAACGCGGGAAATGCCTCCGCATCCGTTTCTGCAACGGCAACGTCGACTGGCGCGATGGAGGTTAGTGGTACAGCGGCTGTTCCGAATACGGGCAGCGCGATAATGGGGCTCAAGGACTGCGCAGCACCCTCGGCCGGACAGGCTTCTGGTGCAATTGCATATGTCATCGTGGACCGGTCTGCAACGACCAGCGCAAGCAGTGGCACAACCAGTTCGTTTACTTCCACACCTGAAGCGACTTCTCCTGAGGGCGCAAGCGTCCCGGGTACCTCGATGGTAGCAACACCCAGCGCAACCAACAGTTCCATCTCGACCAGTCCGATGAGTGGTAATCTGGTTCCCGTTCCCTGGCGCTTCATCCGTATCAATTTAGACCAGCACACTTTGATCGTCGATGCAACCAACCAGGCTTTCAATACAGCTCCTGGATATTCTTCTTCCGAGTCCGCCCCTGACTTCTTCGGAACCCTATGGCAAACCGGACTCACCCGATTCTGGAACAACTCGGCCAACGTTAGCGCCGGCGGAATCCCCAACACTGGCGGCGCTGCGCAAGCAACGTCTATGCTTACCGCGACCAGCACAAAACCGTCCAGTGAGACCAGTACGGTTGCCGCGACAACTGCTGCAACCAAACCGGCTATGGAAACCGGCACTGTTGCCCCAACGAGTACCGTTGTGGCTACGAGGATAGTGGCTGCAACCAGCACGGCTGGCGCGACTTCCAGCGTGCCTGCGACTGTCCAGGCTCCGGGTGTGAGCGGCTCACCGACCGCGCTCGTCCCCGTTACGGGGATCGACCTGGGCCAGGTACAGGAAGAGGCTGCTGCTCAACACAGGATGATCCTCGATGTTGGCATCGTTGGGGTTGGCCTGATCCTGCTGGCCGTTGGGATTGTGCTCAAAACCGGCAAGAAATAAATGGAGCTCCGCACTACCTTTTGATGGCTAATGAATTAAATTGGCTCAAGAATAGCTACCTTGCGAAGGACATGGTCAGTAGGATGTATGACTGGCCCCTTCGCAAGGCCTTCAACGATTGAAGGGAAGTATCCATGCGGCATACCTTGCTGGAAAAATACAGTCTCATCCTGGTGGGATTTTTCATAATGGTGTGGGGCGTAACCAGCGCTTTTTCGGATTTGGCTCGTCGACAGGGCAGCCAACCCAATCCGCTCGATAATCCGGATGCTGCTGGGAGTGAGGTCACAATTCCCAGCCAGACCTTAATCTATCCAACTGCTGGTTCCGGTCACCCGACCAGTACACCGGACGACTCGAGTGCTTTCTCGATCCCCATTCAATCGACCCCATCAGCCCAGGCTGGCACACCCAGCGCTATCCCTCTCGAAGGGTTGGTACCTGAGCGGATTGTGATCCCGGCCATCCATCTGGATGCTCCGATTAAGCCTGTGCCTTACAAGTTGGTGAAGGTGAATGGTCAAGTTTTCCAGCAATGGTCAGTTCCGGATGAGTTCGCAGTCGGATGGCAAGATAACTCTGCCATGATCGGAGTGCCTGGAAATACAGTATTGAATGGGCATCACAACGTTTGGGGAGAGGTATTCGGCAGGCTGATCGACCTCAATCCAGGGGATATGATCGAAATTGAGTCGGGAGCGACGGTCATCCAATATCAAATTTCGAACAAGATGATCCTGCCGGAACGCGATCAACCCTTATCGGTTCGTTTCGAGAACGCCCGCTGGATGTTGCCTACCCAAGATGAACGCATCACCCTGGTCACTTGCTGGCCGCACACCTCGAATACACACCGGTTAATCTTGGTAGCAATCCCGGTAGGCCGGTATGAACGTCATCTTTCACGAATACCTCACACCCATCAATAGCAAACGAAAATAGCGCTTCGGTAATTGAACTATCCCAACCAACGGATGCCGGACCAGACGAACCTTGCGGGGTGTCCCGGTTGAGGGAGGTGCATTTCGCATACACTGCTTGGTCCGGCGTAGCGCCCGAATCCGATGCCGGCGGGCTATGCCTATGCTATAATGTCCTTCTACAACCGTGGATTCTATCCCATGAACCTGGATATCCATTCGGCGGTACAAACCGCCTTCCTCATCGCCCTGGTCGGGATATTACTTACTGCCTGGATTGGAGTACGTACCATCCGTTCAGGGCAGCGTTTGCCTTTTTTTCGGAAACGCCGTGATCGCATGGTCCGCGGCTGGCGGATGGTTTTTTCTGCGACTGGGCTGGTCTTATTAGCGTTTTTTTTGAATCGATTCGCAGAACCTGTGATCTACCATTTTTATCCACCCACTTCAACGATCACAAAAACCCCAACCACCACGCTGACTCCCACGATCACCCTGACCCCTACCATAACGCTGACCCCCACCATCACGCCTACCACCTCGATTACACCAACTCCCATGATTCCGGAAGCGATTGCCACGACATTCATTGGGCAGGTCACTCCTAACCCCGATTCGGTGTTCAGCCCGCTCCAGTTTGCCCTCAAAATGGATGAGAAGCATCTTCCAGTAAACCCGGCATCCGAATTTAAGAACCCGGTTGGGCACATGTACGCCGTGTTCAGTTACGATAAGCTGATTGACGGGGCCCAGTGGACCGCTCTGTGGTATCGAAACGGCGAATTGGTTTATTACGAGAGCACTCCGTGGAACGGCGGCTCGGGTGGGTTGGGTTATACCGATTGGAATCCGGCGCCCGAAGAATGGCACGCGGGCGATTATGCAGTCTATCTCTTCCTCGGGA